>JBHLLM010000312.1:0-4023 GCA_048885575.1 Candidatus Hermodarchaeota archaeon | reverse complement strand
TAATTTATAGACCATATTGATTTTATCTTCTTGATCAACATATTGTAGAGGTTCAGGCTCGAATTTAATAGAATCTTTAGCGGATAGTTCTCTAAATAATATTAACTCGTGAGCATGTTCTGGAGTTTGATCGATTCTTTTCTTAGCCATGAAAATATTCGCCGAATTTTTGATAAATTGAATATTGTCGATATTATAAAAGAAATATAGCTATTTTAATTTATAATTCTTTTTGAACTATTTTTTTATGGATGGTTTCCTAAGTTAATTTATGGATGGTTTCCTAAGTGAATTAGAACCATTATTTGAAAGTCGTACAATTAAACCCACATTCGAATATGTTCATGTTTTATTATCACTATTCATATTTGGAGAAAATTTAGGAGGTATTGGAAGATACCGCCTTAAGCAAGAATTGCAAGTTGGTTCAGGCACTATTAAATCCTTATTTAAGAAATTAAAAGATATTGGTAAATTTATCATGGTTCCAAGTGAAGCAATAGGAAGTGATACTGAAATTCAGAGAAGGGGACATATATTAACAGAAAAAGGTAGAAATTTTTTAACAAAAGTAAAAAAAAAGATTCCTATATTAGAGAAAGCAAATGTAAATTTTTTGAAGGAGATTATAATTGAATCTAAAAATGTCTATCCTTATTTCTGTTTAGTTAAAAATGCTGCCAAACACATTAAAGATGGAATAGAACAAAGAGACGCTGCAATAAAAATTAATGGTTCTGGAGCAACATGTCTTATCTATAACGGGAAAGAAATACATTTTCCAACAAAACTAAGTAATATAGATGATTTAGAGAAAATAGATCAAAACATATTAAATTATTTCAAGACTAAGATTGAAGGCGCAAATGTTAAATTCGAACCGAACGATGTAATTATTATTGGTTCCGGAGATAATCTACAAAAGTCGCGATTGGCAACCTTAAACGCAGCTTTAACTTTACTCTAATGTTAAGAATATGACTAAAATGAGATTTGAAAAAGATATAGTTTTTGTGATAAACCAAGATTTAATAAGTAAGATTAATAAATGCATTAAGAAAGCTTACCCAAACGAGGCATCTGGTTTTTTATTTGGTGATATTGAAGAAGTCAATAATGATAGTGATTTTAGATATAAATACTATAGTAAAAGTTTTCAGTGTATTCAATCTAGCGTATTAAGTCCCGTATCATTTTCAATCGATAATAATAACAAAATAATAGAGCTATCAAATAAAATAAAAAAAGAAGGCTTAAAACTATTAGCCATTTTTCATTCTCATCCTGCGGGAGCATATCCTAGTAATATTGATAGAAAATCAATGAAGTATTATCATAATTGTGGTATAAAAAAGTTTGCTCATTTAGTGTGGATAATTGTTAATTCTAGAAATAAAAAAATTAATGGGTTTATTTATTTGGACAATAATCTTACTCAGATAAAAATAGAAGTAAGTGAAGATTAAAAATTTATCTTTCATAAATTATTGAACCTGTTTAAAACCAGTCTTATCAATGGTGCAAATTTGTAAATCAAATCCTGAAGCAGCATCTCTTTCTCGAGAACTTGAAATTGCTGTTTTTATTAGGTTAATCCCATTAGTTTTAGTCATGTTTGGCTTCCAATCTGCCTCTAAAACACCAATAGAAAAGGGAGAACCCGAACCAAATGAAATAAATTTCTCTTCTTCGTATAGTGTTCCTAGTAAATCAACACCAAAAAGGATTCCATTTTGTTGTTTCAGAGAATAACCCCCAATAATCATCATACATAAAAAATACGATCGACCGCTAAAGAGAATATTTCTAGTCATACTTGCAATATATTGTGGATCTGGCACTTTATCTTCTTCTACTTGTTTCAATCTTGAAAGAGCTTTGAGTTGATTAACAATATACTGGCAATCTGCCACTCCTCCAGATATTGTAGTACAAGTATAATCGTTGATCTGGAACAGTTTCTGAGCAGTCTTAGTAGCGACAGTGTATCCCGCTGTAGCTTGTGACTCCGTCCCAACTACGACACCATCTTTAACTATTATTCCGACTGTGGTGGTACTTGATTTAATAATTCTATTTAAAGTATCCGCATCAAGATTGTGCTTATTAGGTTTGTTTTCCATCATTCTCTTCTATAACCAATAATTATTCAGTAGTATTTATTCGATAATCTAATAATTATACTTAATAAAATAATATTTCCTATTTCTATTTTACTTTTAGAAATTATAAACTTTGATTCTAAACACAAAAATTTTAAAGAAATAGTATATTATGGTCTATATTATACTCAACCCAAGAAGAGTCTATTTATCATGGCAAGAAGTCAAGCAAGGAGTAAAAGAAAATATACAGGGAAAAAATACAAGTATTTTCATAAGAAAAGGAAAAGAGATTTAGTTCGACCATCTATTGAAACACAATTAGGGCAAGAAAAGAAAAAAAAACAGCGTACTTTAGGTGGTAATTATAAGCTTAAGTTATTCTCATCGACTTTTATAAATGTAACAGACCTTGCAACAAATAAAACCTCTAAAGTCAAGATATTGAAATTCGAGAGCAATACTGCCTCTAAAGATTTAAATAGGCGCCATATTCTTACTAAGGGAGCAATTGTGGAAACCGAAATGGGAAAAGCAAAAATCTCAAGTCGTCCAGGACAACATGGAATTCTGAATGGAATTCTAATAAGCGAATAAATTATACTTATTCTTGTATTTTGATGTTTTTTACGTTAGCTTTCTTACCTTCTATAATTTCAGTATTGTTACTCTGGCAATGCTTACATTGAAACAATTGTAATCCAGTTAATTGTGATTCTTCGCTAAGGGTTACTGTAGAAATTTTGTTACATTCCCTACATTTAATTTTTCCAGGAGTAAGTTCTATTATCAATTCCGCTCCTTCTGCAATTGAACCAGTTGTAGCCATTTCAAAAGATCTTTTAAGAAGATCTGGAACGATTAAAGTCAATTCACCTATTTCTAAATGAACTTCTGAGATCCTTTTAGCGTTATATTTTATGGCTGTTGCTTCTGCAACTTTAAATATATTATAAGCAAATGAAAACTCATGCATATTGAACGATTATTTCTTTAATTGTGCTTGTTTAATTTCTTTAGCAACTTCTAATAACACTTTAGCTTTTTTCTTTCCTTTAGTATCAATTGATACCCTGCCAGGATCGTCCCACCATGTTTTGGGATACTTATAACCTTTTTCAAGATGAGCAGAATAACCCAATCTCTTTGCAGCACTTACTATATCGCTTGGGGTAACCTTATCTATAGCAAATTTTTTTGGAATGCGTCTTCCATGTGACCTACTCCTTTTTGTATCAAAATACTGAGGCCAAAAAATAATAAATGGTTTTCTGGAGCGCATCTTTCAATCTAAGCTTAAGTAAATTTAAGAAAATAATAAGATTAAAAAATCTCTAAAGAATTTAAAAATTATTGGTTTTAAATATAGGATAATTAAAAATAAATATCTGTTAAGATTTTAAATTATAAAAATTGAAAGTAGACTATTCAATTTCTTTTTATTTGTCAAAAGGGAGGGTGGTCTAGCTTGGTATGATACGGTAAAACCGTAGGATTTGCCGCTTAAGACTTGGCTGGGGGCCAAGTGGTCGGGGGTTCGAATCCCTCCCCTCCCATCTTTTTTTCTAAGAAATTATAAACTAATGTTATTTAACCCATAATTTGCTAATAAATATATTAATAATTTAGTGTAAATAGGCTATAAATTTTTAAGGAGAAGTAATTTATTTCTTATTTAAAAATCAGTTGAAATTTAGTGAACGAAAATGAGTGAAATTCAAGAAACAGATATTGTAATGAGAATAGCGGCAATTGGCAGCGGAGTAGTAGCTTTAATCGAAGCATTTTTAAAAATTATAGGCGTAGAAATCGCCGTATGGGGATGGGGTTGGATAGGAGGCGCGGTTACTATTGGTTTATCAATTCTTGTGATATTACTTGGTATAAGACCTATTCATTATACTCCAGTGTTTCTCGGAAT
>JBHLLM010000311.1:0-4037 GCA_048885575.1 Candidatus Hermodarchaeota archaeon | reverse complement strand
TGGAACAACATTTTATATTTTTCTACCGAGAATTGAAAAAAAAATATATAATAACTAACCCTAATTCTATTGTAATAATACTAGAAATATAAATTAAGTTTTAATTAGATCTATTTTGAAACCTCTTATACTAGTTGTTGAAGATAACCTCGATTTGTTGTATAATCTAAATTTATTATTGGAATCTAACGATTATAAGCCAATTACTGCGAAAAATGGAAAAGAAGCCTTAAAAATTCTTTCTAGGCTCGAACAAATCCCAGATGTTATAATAAGTGATATTATGATGCCTGAAATGGACGGATACGAATTTTTTCGACAAATTTCAAATGAACCGCGGTGGAATAGAATTCCATTTCTTTTTCTTTCAGCTAAAACTACTCCAAAAGATATAAGATTTGGGAAATTACTTGGAGTAGATGATTATCTAACTAAACCATTTAACGAGAAGGACTTACTCGCAATATTATCGGGAAGAATTGCTCGTAATAAGAGAATAATCGCTTTAAACGAAAAAGTTCAAGAAACATTTCTGAACTTGAGTTCTGAAATGGAAACTCCTATTGATAAGCGACATGATTTTTTTATATGTTTACTTTTAGCATTTTGGGATGATAAGTTCGGTCCAGAATTATATCAATATTTTCCGGAGGAAAATTTTTTTCCAATTCCGTTAGATAGTATCGTAAATCAGTTATTTACAGTAGCAACTTCAATTTATGGCCATGATAAAATAACCAAGGCTGAAGGCGTTCTATTGGAAATAAAAAATTTAAATAGTCGTGGTTATCTCTTTTTTGATTCTTATCCCGATAGAAAAGAAAGATTTGGGGAAAAACAATACATGATTGCTGTGATAGCACCATCAATTAACTACTTTCACACATTCGAAATAAAAGAAATCCTCTTTAAATTATCTGCAAAAATTAAAAAAAAACAAGACTGGAACATTGAAGAATATTGGAATAAAATTTACAATCTAATGTTAATAGATCCTATTAAAATTGATTAAATATTATCGATGGTTGAATTTTTATTTAATTTTTGTCATTTAATAACGAAATAAATCAGTTGAGAGATATCTTTCTCCACCATCAGGTAGCAAAGCTACAAGATTTTCTCGTTCTTCGAAATCTTTTGAAGCCTCGTAGATAGTTGCCCATGCACAAGCTCCAGCAGAAATACCAACTAATATTCCTTCTAATCTTGCTAGCTTTCTTGCTGTTTCGACAGCATCATCAAAGTCAACAGTTATGATCTTATCATATATTTCCGTATTTAACACATCTGGGATAAAACCTGCTCCTATCCCTTGAATTTTGTGTGGACCTGGTTCCCCACCGGATAATATCGCAGAATTCTTAGGTTCCACTCCGTAAATCTTCATTCTTGCCCCTACTCTATCTTTTAAAATTTCACCGACACCAGTTATAGTTCCCCCTGTTCCAATTCCAGCAACAAAACCATCAACTTGACCTTCTAAATCGTTAAAAATCTCTTTAGCTGTAGTTTTGCGGTGTATTTCTGGATTTGCTTTGTTTTTAAATTGTTGAGGAATAAAAACTTTCCCTTTTTCTTTTGAGATTTCTTCTGCTTTTGAAATTGATCCTTTCATACCTCCTTCTTTTTCGGTAAGAATAACTTCCGCCCCATAAGCTTGAAGAATTTGCCTTCTTTCAATTGAAACGCTTTCTGGCATCGTTAGAATTAATTTATATCCCTTTACCGCACAAACCAATGCCAAACCGATTCCAGTATTTCCAGAAGTCGGTTCTACGATGATCGTGTCTTTATCGATAATGCCTTCTTCTTCTGCTTTAACAATCATATTCATAGCTATCCTATCTTTAACACTACCACCAGGATTAAACGATTCTAACTTTACATAAATATTTGGTTTGATATTTTCAGTAATTCGATTCAATTTGACTAGAGGAGTCTTCCCGATCGTATCTATAATACTATTGTAATAATATTTCATCTTCTTACCTCTTCCTTTTTAATTTTAAATTCCACTTCCATATTCCCCGTAAAAAATTTCGATATCATCATCGTTGCGTTTTTTTGTTTCTGGGAAATGTTGTTCTAATTCTTTAATTCGTTCATCTAAACGAGAAATGGCAATTGAAATTGGATCTGGAAGATCGCCGTGTCGTAAATCAATTTTCTCTATTTTCTCTCCCTTTCTGGATACTATTTTAGCAGGAACTCCAACAACAACACAATGAGGGGGTACATCGTTTACAACCACGGAATTAGCACCTATTCTAACATTATCTCCAATGGTAATAGGTCCTAAGATTTTTGCTCCTGTCCCTATAACTACATTATTACCTATAGTTGGATGCCTTTTTCTTTGTTCTAAATTAGTACCTCCTAAAACGACGCCCGCATAAATCGTAACATTATTACCAACTTCAGCGGTTTCGCCTATTACTACTCCCGCGCCGTGATCAATAAAAAATTCACTACCAATCTCCGCGCCAGGGTGTATTTCTATAGCAGTTAATTCTCTTGCAATATCTGATAAATATCTTGGAATATATGGAACTCCTAGCTTCCAAAAAAAATGAGCAATACGATATAGAAGCACAGCTTTAATGCCAGGATAAGTTGTTAATACTTCGATTAAGGTGTTTGCCGCAGGGTCTTTATTAAAGGCAGCATTTACATCAGACACAAAAAAGTCTAAAATTCCTTGAAGATATTGGTTTATAGCTTCATAATTTAATTCATCGGTCTTAAAATCTAATTTTAACAAACAATCTGTGCATTGAACATGATTATTTCTTTCTTTTAAACCCATTTTTTTTCCACAAGATAAACATCTAACAAAATCATCCATTTCCATATAATCATCTCTCAATATTTTATTTGGAAGTTTCTTCACTCAAATTAAATTAATTAATCTTAGATATTAAATAATTCTTGTAATAATAAATTATTAGTGGAAACACGAAAAAAACCTTAACAATGAAATAAAAAAATTAACTAAATATATAAATAAAAGTTTCTTCACTTCACTATTAGAGAGAATTTACTGCATTTTGAAATAAATAATTTCACAAATCACTCCTTTGGTATTTTAGATGATTTCTGACGAGCACGAACAAGAGAAGATCAAGACTCGATTTGAAATTTTCATGGAAATCGTAAACGATCTGGTTGTTATCGTCGATTTAAATGAAGATTTCTCCATAGAACTAATAAATAAATGTCCTTTATTAGAAAAATTAGGTTATTCTGATATTGAATTAACTAGAAAATCTTTTTTAAGTATTATCTCTCTTGAAGATACCAAAAAAGTGGTTAAATTTCTGAAAAAAGGAGTAGAATCTTTTGCAAGGTTCCAAGAATTAAAGCTCTCCTCTGTAAAAAAGGATGAAGTTTGGGCAGAAATTAAAGCAAAGAAGTTTAAAGATGAAAATAACAACCAAAAAATATTACTCATTCTTAAAGACATTTCTAAACAAAAGAAAATTGAAGTCAATCTAAAGGATACCGAGGATCGGTTTAAAAAAATTACTGAAACGATTCCGGAAATTCGTTTTTGGAAGCTTTTCAATCCTAAAAAATATGAAGAAGCATTGCAAAGCTCATATGAAATGCTTCAAATGGTAATGGAAAACATCCCCCAATATATCATATGGAAGGATGTTAATTTAAGTTATTTAGGGTGCAATGATAACTATGCTAATTTGATTGGGATTGAACATCCTGAAAATATAATTGATAAAAAGGACCAGGAATTACTTTGGGACGAAATACAAATTGATTTTAACCGAGCACAAGAAACTAGAGTTATAGAATCAAATAAAGCTGCTTTTCATCGAGTTGAAACTTGGATTCTAAGAAATGGAGAAATAATTTGGATCGACATTAATAGGATTCCCTTGTTAAATTCCGATGGTAAAGTCGCCGGTCTTCTTATAACATTTGAAGATATCACAGAAAGAAAAAACACTGAAGAGAATTTACGTATGCAACATGAAAGATTAGAGCGAATCATGGAAACAAACCCTGCTGGGATTTTATCT
>JBHLLM010000310.1:0-4041 GCA_048885575.1 Candidatus Hermodarchaeota archaeon | reverse complement strand
AGAATTTCTTGTTTAGTAGGAAAATTTTTCAATATTTCATATTCTCGACCGTCATCCAATTTCCTTATCTGATAAGTATTTCCATCATTGTCAATTCGAACTATTGGCGTAGAGCTTCCCTTCACACGTCGATTATCAATAAAAACAACAAGTGCATCTGATTGAAGCTTTGATTGAAATAAGGCAAGAAATCCTTTGAGTTTGGATTTTAATACATGAGACCACCAAAAACCAGCAAAACCTGCAGAAAAATTATTCTGAATTTTATTTAATGAATAAACATCATCTTGAACAAAAATTACCTTATCTGAAGGAATCTCGCGGTTTTTTGCAATTTGAAGAACTTTTTTATTTATATCAACAGCAGTGATAAATTTTGAAACAGATGCAATTGTCTTAGTCCAATAACCAGTTCCACATGCAACCTCAAGTACTATATGACCACTTAATAGGTTCTTTAGCAACTTATGAAGCTTATTAATATCTTTTTGGCGTTCAGGTCTCAAATACGTCTTATTGTATTCATATGCTCTGTCTGTATAATATCGCTCGATATCTTTATCAATTTTTCTTGACATGTATATGCAATTTTAAGTTAACTATTACTAAAGATAATTACATTATCTTATTTTATACTGAAATGAAAAGTTTTCTGATTTACGAGTATAACCCACTTTTTTTAATAAAAAAATCTTAGAATTTTTTTAATTCGTGTTTTTTATAATTTATTATAATTAATGCTCCCATAACAATTAAACCCCCAATAAGATTCCAAAACCCTATAAGATCGTTTCTTCGAAAAATTATCGATAAAATAAGAGTTAAAAATGGCTGCAAATACAGAAAAGATGCAACGCTTGATGAATTTAGCTTTTTAAGTGAATTATTCCAAATATAATAGCCAATCACGAAAGCTCCTAAACCTAGATATAAAGCGCATAGAAAGACAATAAGATTTAAAAAGTTATTTAGAAAAACATTCAACTCTCCGCTAATAATAATGAGTACAAAGAACTCTATGCTTCCTAAGATGGAAATATTCTTTAAATTTTGAAAATCGTTCTTAATTTTGTCAAACTGTTTCACTTTTTTTATAGCAATGGTATAAAATGACCACATCAGAGGAGCTAAAAGTGCAAGGAAATATGCTAGGAAATTAGGTGAATCTGGTTGAAGAATCCCGATGTTACCTCCAGTAATTAATAAATATGCTCCGATAGAAGCAATTATGAAACCAACAACTTTATTCTTACTCAGTTTTTCTTTAAAAATAAAAAGTGAAAGTATTGTAATGAGAATAGGATTGATTAGACAATCTGCAAGGACAGGTAATGATGGACCAATCAAAGATATAGCCGAATAAATAATAAAAAGGTAAAAAGACACTCCAGTTAAGCTTGCTAATACTATATACAACCAATATTTCCTTTCCGATTCTTGATCAATGGTTTTGATAATTTTTGAAGTCTCTTTATTGTAGTTTTTCTTTCTGAGATAAAATTCAATTAGAATCATTGAAACAGAGGCGATCAATAATCGGTAAAACCCAATCGAAAGTGGCGTAACAAAATCCATGGCTATATCAACAATTATAAATGAAAAACCCCAGAAAAAAATCATTACAAAAAGTAAAATATATGTAAGGAGCATATTTGACTAATTAAAATAATCTAAATGAAATAAGATTTTGTTTAAAAAACATACTAAATTAATTTTCCTGATTTCAACCCTTCTAACATCCAACTTCCAAAAAATTCCAGTGTAAATTTGTTATTAGGCTGATTATATACTCCCATGTTATTCAATCTTTCAACAAATTTATTGATTACAAAGGTTTCATTAGGATTTTTATTCCAAGTTGCAACGAAGAAACTTTTCCATTCTAAATAGGATGATTTTACTAAGTCGGGAAATCTTTTGGCAATTGAACTTGTTAAAATTCCATAATGGGCAAGAGCAAGAGAATTATAATCCTGATTTTTAACCTTATCAATAGTTCTAAGATATTTTTCCTCAGAAAATTCCGGAGGCATGATTAACGGCATTATAAGGTTTAGAGTCCATATATTACCCAAACTGTCTCCTATAAATAAAACTTTATGTTTTGGTTCAAAAATGGAAATGCAACAATTTGTATGACCGGGAGTTTCTAAAACCTCTAATTTTAATCCCCCTAAATCTAATATTTCTCCCTGAACTAAAGGGATTAATCCTTCTATCTTCCCTAAATCTGGTAAAAATGGAAACTCATTAAATGAATCGTTAAATTTAGCAGGATTTTTAAGAGCTTCTATTCCAGATTTTCCAACCATTACATCTATGTTTGGAAATTTTTCTTGAAACACGGGTGTACCAGCGGCGTGATCCCAATGTGAATGTGTTAATATTAGGATATCAGGTGTAATTCCCATTTTTGCCAACTTCTTCGTACAATTTTCAGCCTCTTGAGGACATGCAGAATCAATTAACGCCGTTCTTTCGGTACCTTCGATTAAATAAATGCCTGTATCATTTGGCATTCCTAACATGTTAGTGTCTATTAGAGTTATATTTTCGTTAAATTTACCCTCTTTAATAATCCACGGTATTTTCATCAACTCAATGATTCTAAATCTCATTCTAATTCAATGAATTGTAAAACTTAGAGAAGGTTAATATATAAATTTTTTTGTCAAATTAACTCCTATAGTCTTACAGAATTTTCGAAACGAGTCTAAATTATAAGATTAAATAGCTGTAGAACAAAATATAATATATGGTGTTAGAAAATTTACAGCCTAAAATTGTATGGGATATTTTTGAAAATATTATCGCTAAAACTCCGAGACCTTCTAAGCACGAAGATAGAATCCGTGAAGTGATAAAAGGTTATATAACTGAGGCTGGTAAATTAAACAAAATTGATTTTAAGATTTATCAAGACGCAGTTGGAAACATACTAATCAAAAAACCAGCAACATCTGGAAATGAATCAATTCCTTCAATAATGCTGCAAGCTCACTTTGACATGGTATGTGAAACCGATAAGCCTGAGGGGTTTGACTTTTTTAATAAGGGAATTCCCATTCGGATTCAAGAGAATAAAGAATGGATAGACGCAGATGGGACATCACTGGGAGCTGATAATGGTATTGGCTTAGCATTAGCATTAGCAATATTAACTGACAAATCCTTAATACCCCATGGACCAATTGAAGTACTTTTTACTGTAAATGAAGAAGATGGATTTGATGGAGCAACTCAACTAGATCCTAAAACCCTTAAAATAAAGAGTAAATTAATGATTAATTTAGATGCGACTCTTGCTGAGGTTGTTGTAATTGGTTCTGTTTGTGGACGGAGGATTAGGTTTTCAAAAAATTTTGATTGGATTTCCCCTGATGAAAGCAATGAGCTTCAATTTTTTGAACTCTCATGCCAAGGATTATTGAGTGGACATTCAGGAGAAGATATTAATTTACCAAGAGGAAATGCAATTAAAATAATAAGTAGAATATTATCAATTCTTGCCCAAGAAATGAAAATCTATATCTGTAAATGGCAAGGAGGGACTAAAGGAAATGTAATACCTGCTAAATCCTTAGCTAAATTTGGTATCAAATTAAAAGATCAAAAGGAATTTGAAGAAATTATTAAAAAGGAAATTGATTTAATTAAAGATTATTACGAAAAATTTGAGCCAAATCTAAAAATCGAATATAAATATTCTGTACCAGAGAATTATCTTTCAAAAGAAGATTCACAAATTTTACTATCTACCGTCCTTTTAATCCCACACGGAGTTCTTAATATGTCCCACATTTACGATGGATTTGTAGAAAGTTCGAACAATTTTGCGATAATAGATACAGATAAACGCAATGAAATTATTTGGATTTATCCGAGAAGCATCATAAGAGGTGAATTGGATTCATTCTGTGCTTCAATGGAACAATTAGGAAAATTGTGCGACTGGGAAGTCTTTTTAAGACCTATTCTACCAGAGTGGTTACCTGATTTAGATTCTAAGTTCTTAAAATATGTCGTAAAGCAATATTAGAA
>JBHLLM010000309.1:0-4042 GCA_048885575.1 Candidatus Hermodarchaeota archaeon | reverse complement strand
TAATTCTGGATTTCAAGCTGAAGTTGTAAATGGAGGAGGATCAGGATGTTTTCAAGAAACAGCGAATGAGCCATCGATAACTGAGATTGGGATAGGATCATTACTTTTTAAATCGCATATTTTCGATGCAATTAATTCTTTAAACGAGTTTTTGCCTTCTTTATTTTTTGGTATACAAATAGTCAGAAAACCAAGGAAAAATATAGCTACTGCATTTTCAGGAGGTTATGTAAGCTCAGGAAACGTGAGAGCATTACCTATTCCGATCATCCCGAATGGTTTAAAAATAATTAAAGACGAAGCTTTTGGAGAAGTTCAAACACCATTTATTTTTAATCCTAATCAAATTGAATTGAGACTTGGAGATCCAATATTTTGCAGGTTTGGTAAAGCAGGGGAACCTTTAGAGCATTTTAATGAAATATTCGTGTATAGTAAGGGTGAAATAATTGATAAATATAAAACTTACAGGGGATACGGAAAAAAATTTTCGTAAGAAAATACAAATATCCTTTATTAATATTGAAAAAAAATTAATATAAATCTTTTAGGACGAAATCTAAATTAAGATTCGTCAGAGTTTCTTTAAATGGACGGCCAGTTTCGGGATTCCAACCCATCTTTTCACAATATCCCTTGTAGTCTTCTAAATAATCTATACTCACTGCTCTATCCGAAATTTTACTTTTAATTATATCTACACCTTCACGTAGAGTGAATGCTTGTCTTAGTGTTTGTATCCTTAGTCCTATCTTGATTAATTCATCTATAGATATATCCCATCCTACAATAGCTTTGATCAATTCTTTTAGAGGATACTGTTGAAAGAAAGCTGTAAACTCACATAGACCTAAGCTGTTAAAACTTTGCCAAAGCCCGGTAATTAATTTTTCAGCTTCGCTTCTTTCTTCTCCAGGTCTTTTAAATTTTTTTGGTAAGGCAAATCCCTCAAATAACCCATCAGGCTTTATAATAGGACCCCCAGCTATCATATCAAGAGTGGCAGTTGTATGTCTTCCAGGAGTTGGATCATATGCGAATGAAGCACCCATACTTTTATAATATTTTGCGGAATGCATACCAAGTTCTTGCCCTAAAGCATGGATAGCATAAGTTTCACTACCTTTTCCTATTTTTTCAGACGCAATTTTACACCCGTCAGCCAAGATATCGCCAATTCCTTCCCTATTAATTATTTTATTCAGTACCTCTATTATTGCCTTAGAATTTCCCCAAGTTAATTTTATACCATCTGTGTCGTCCAACCCTATTATACCATTTTCAAAACATTCGATTGCAAATGCTATTGTCCCACCTGCTGATATTGTATCTAAACCCGCTCTATTACATAAATCATTTGCTTTAAATATCGCCATTAAATCGTCATTTAAAAGTAAGTGCCCAAAACTCGCACAAGTCTCGTATTCTGGTCTATGAGTCTCTTCAAGATTAGCGTTAGGTACTTTACAAATAGCTCCACATTGAACGGGACAAGAAAAACACCCATAAGATTTTTGTTTAAACTTTGAAATCTCAGATCCTGCTAATTTATTAAGTTTTTCGTCGGGAAAGTCTTCTTTAGTGCCACCCCAATTTTTACACGGCGTATCTCCAATTTGGAAAGAAATAGTATTCCCAAAACTAGTACCCATTGTTTTCCATGCCTCTATTGCACCGCCGGTGGCACTTTGTATACCTTCATTATATAATTTAGTAAATTTCAGTAAACCATCTTTATCCGAAATATTTATAGATTGATTCCCTTTAAGAGCAATTGCTTTTAATTTCTTTGAGCCCATAACGGCACCTAAACCAGATCTTGCAGCAATTCTAGCCTTGTCTGTAACTATTCCAGAGATTAATGATAAATTTTCTCCCGATTGCCCTATACTTGCTACTTGGATTTTCCCATGTTTTTCAAGTAACTTTTCTTCTGTTTGTACCGCGTCTAAACCCCAAAGCTCTGAAGCATCTAAAATTTGTTTTGTTCCCTCGATTATTGTAATATATTTAGGAGAATTTGCCATGCCTTTAATTAAAATGGCATCGTAACCACATTTTTTGATTTCTGGTCCAAAATATCCACCACAGTTAGAGTCACCCCATGTTCCCGTAAGGGGAGATTTTCCTGCGACCATAAATCGACCAGTTAACGGAGCTACTGTCCCTGTTAATAAACCTGGAAAAAATCCAAAAATCGAATCAGCCGATAAAGCATCTAACTTAGCTGGCATATTTTGGTAAATCAAATTAGTTGCTAGTCCATATCCTCCGAGATATTGACGATATATTTCTTCTGGTAAGTCCGCTTCTTTAAACGATTCTTCAGAAAGATTAACCCATAATATTTTACCTAAATACCCATTTGACATCTAAAATCTAACACCTAAGCTTCAATTTTTAGAAATATAATGCATGTGATATTTTTAAATAATTTAAATGTTTAGAAAATTTAAAGAAACCATAACAGATACCTATAAAAAAAGAATATAAATCATGCCTAAACAAGCGAAAAGTTTTATCCTAATGAATCCAGATGATAATTGTGCTACTGCTCTTAAAGATGTATCCAAAGGTTCAAAAGTTCAAATATTGGAAAATTCTATTACAGTTAATCATAATATACCCTTAGGACATAAAATTGCTTTAGAGGACATAAAAAAAGGTGATTTAGTTAAAAAGTATGGTCAAACTATAGGGATTGTTACAGAAAATATAACCAAAGGAGATTGGATTCATACACATAATCTTACAAGCCAGTATAGCATGAAGGTGTTAAAAGTTGAGTGAAGGATTTATGGGGTATCAACGCCCAAGGGGAGAGGTTGGAATTAGAAACAAAATCGCTATAATTTCTTCTGTTGTGTGCGTAAATCACATAGTTCAGCAAATCGCTAATAGAATTGAGAATGCTGTACCTATTACTCACCCTTTAGGATGTGGTCAATTTGGACCAGATTATAAGAATACTTTAAACACTCTAATTGGTTTAGGAAAGAACCCTAATGTATTTGGAGCAATAATTATAGGTTTAGGATGTGAGAATATTAGTAGTAGCTTAATAGCAAACAATATCAAGAAATCCAAGAAACCAGTTGAATTTTTTGATTTACAAGAAGTTAAAGGAGGTTCATCTTCTGCGATAGAAAAAGGTGTTAAGCTTGGAAATAGAATTTCAGAAGAAGCAAAAGAATTGAAAAAAGAATCCTTTGATTTCTCCCATGTTGTTTTAGGATTAGAATGTGGGGCATCAGATTCAATTTCTGGAATATCAGCTAATCCAGCATTAGGAATTGTATCTGATAGAATCGTTAAATATGGAGGGACTTCTATATTACCAGAGTTTACAGAATGGATTGGAACTGAACATTTACTTATCGAACGAGCCATTGATAAAAGTGTCGCAACGCAGATACATGAGTTAATTTCTGGTTTTTTAAATAATCTAAAAGGTTTAGGAATCAATTTTCTTGGAGTGCAACCCACTCCCGGGAACATCAAAGGTGGGTTAACGACTATAGAAGAAAAAAGTCTAGGTACTATAGCAAAAGCTGGAAAATCTCCCATCCAAGGGTTAATTCAATACACAGAAAAACCTAAAGGAAAAGGTTTATGGTTAATGGTAGAACCAAGCTTGGATGTTGAATCTATGACAGGCTTAGCTGGTGTAGGAGCAAATGTGATTGTTATGACAACAGGAAGAGGTAGTCCTTGTGGTAATCCTGTGGTTCCCGTGATAAAGTTATGCGGTAACCCTAAAACATGCGAATGGATGGCAGAAAATATTGATGTAGATATGAGTTCAATAATTAAGGGAGAAAAATCTGTGGAAGATCTCGCTGAAGTTCTCTGGGCAAAGCTAAAAAGCACTTTGAATGGCGAAGAAACTCAAGCAGAAAAATTAGGCTTTAATGATGTTGCTATCTGGAGAAATACCGCTTCACCGTTTCAATACATGCATTGCAAGTAATAATAAATGAGTTTATAAAAATGGATTTTTATCTTTAAATATCTTGTTTTTATATTGTTCCAGATCAGGGGG
>JBHLLM010000308.1:0-4057 GCA_048885575.1 Candidatus Hermodarchaeota archaeon | reverse complement strand
AGCAGTGATTTGATTAAAAGTATCGTTGTTAATTTAGAAAAGAGTCACAATTTTTTTTTCTTAGCTCGGGGGATCTCAATTGCCACAGCAAAAGAGGGAGGTTTAAAGTTGAAAGAGGTTGCCTGTCGGTTTATTGAGGGATACTCTGCAGCGCATGCTAAACACGGTCCAATTTCCTTAGTTAGAAAAGGATTCCCAATAATCTTTATCGCACCACCTGACGAAACTTATCAAAGACTTTTAGGAAATGTAATGGAATTTAAAGCGAGAGGAGGAAAAATAATTTCAGTTGTTGTTGAAAGCGATGAGATTATCACGAACTTAAGTGATAAAACCATACGGATTCCCCAACCAGCCAATAAATATTACAGCATTTTTAGTCCAATAACATTTATTCCGGCATTACAATTACTTTCTTATTATGCGGCACTAAAGCACAATCTTGATCCCGATCAACCTCTTAACCTAGCAAAAACTGTAACAGTGCATTAAAAAAATTATTTATAATTCTTCAACTAGAAAAATGTGACTTTTCCAGCCATCTAGTTCAATATACAATCCATATTCGTTTAGATTAGTTCCCTTATAATTATATTCCTGTTCTGTTAATAAATCTGTAAATCGCCAATTGGATTGCCCATAATTTATTTCATTTATTATTATATGCGCTTTAGAAGGATTTGAACTGTAATTTGCAACGATTACTAATCTTTTCTCACCCAATAACCACTGGTGTGAGATAATATTGGTATAAGAATTATCATTTATGCTAACAGGTTTGATATCACAGACTAACCATATTGCTTCGTCAAACTCTCTTCCTGGAATAATCCTTAGAATTTTGTCGTAGAATTCCAAAATATTTATATCTTCCTCTTCTATTGCCCTTCTTCCTAATTGTACTGGAATTTTAATCTTAAAACCATGAGTTTGACCCTCAAAAATAAGTCGTGCACCAGGTATTGTAGAAGCAATGATAAATGCAGCTTTCGAAGCTTCAGAACCAAATGCTGTTATTGCTCTTGGCTCATCATGATTTTCAATAAATCGAAGGAGTTTGTTCTGATAATCTATATCTGCTTTTAGATGATCTCTTATGCTTTGAACATTAAAATTAGTTAAATATTCGTATAATTTTTTATCATAACAGAAATCAAAACCTTGCTGAATTAAATCCCATTCCATATCCCAATATACCTCTGCTATGAATTTAAATTCAGGATATCTATTTTTTACACTTTGAATGATTTCTTCCCAAAATTCTTTTTCAGGAGGTGTTCCTGCTTTTTCACCCCACGTTTTACTAAAAACATCATTAGTCATTAGCATTGCCATATCACACCTAACTCCATCGCATTGTTGAGCAATTGAAAGCAAAGTGTTAATAGCTTTCGATCTAGCTTCAGAAGAATACGCATTTATTTGAACTGTGTCTGTCCAAGGGGAAAAATTAGGATCTTTTCCATGAGCATATACTTTATCACCTACAGAGAAAAATTCATAAGGTTTCGTCATCAAGTCCTCTAACGTTCCTTTAATAAAAACATCTGATTTCTCAAGAGTCCAGAGATGATCAATTGCAACATGATTCGGAATGTAATCTAATATCAACAATAAATCGCGTGCTGCTAACTCTTCTCGAAACCTTCTTAGAGCATCTGAGCCCCCCAGATAAGAGCTAACATGATAGTAATAGACTGAATAAGGTGAACCTACAACATCCTGTGAGTTATAATATCGTAGAACCTTATTATATTCTTCTTTTAATCCCTCATGATTCATTGCTATTTCCCTTCCTCTAGGGCTGCGTTCCCAAACGCCCATCAACCATACTACATCAAAAAGTAATAATTCTTGGTCGATAAATTCAACCGGTATTGTATCTAATTTAATAGGATGACCATACCTTTCATATAAATTAGTTAACCAAGGCCATGTGTTAATTTCATAAATTTTAGGATGTTTGAGCCAAACTGTTTTTTTTAACGGCATGATAAAGTCAAGCTTTATTAATTGTTCTGATATTGATCTTTATTATTAAATAATTCACTTAATTTATAAAATGATATCTATTGTTATTTTTACTAACTTTTTTAAAAATAAATATATATAAATTATTAGATAATCATATGTTTTATAAAGAAGAATTAAAAAAGTGATTTTTGAAAGTGAGTGAAGAGAAAGATGCGATTAAAAAGTTAATAATGCTCATATCTGATCTTCGGGCTAAGGATGAGGAACGTTACGAAGCCCATGTTAATTTTATGAACGAAACTATTAAAATGATCAGTGCAATTGAATCTCAAATGAATAAACACTGGTCTACGGTATTGGAATCGCTTAAAGAATTGAACGAAAATATTAACACTAATTTAGATTCATTATTAACGGGTATCAATCCCAAAGGACTTAGAGAAACTTCGAAATCTCTCCAAGAAATCATGGACACAATGAATAAGAGTGTACAATCGATGAATTTAGAGAAAGTTTTAAGTGAATTGAAAGTTTTAAAAGGAACAACAATGCTAGGCGTACAACCACCTTTTAAGACCCAAACTATCCCCATTACCTCACCACCCGAACCAATAACTGCTAATATCAACATTCCTTCTCCAACAGGAATATCTCCCGCAATTTCACAAGATACTGAAGTATTTGGTTATGTCCCAAAGAAAAAGAAAAAGGATGAAGATGACGAAGAACCTCATTTAATGAAGCCGAGTGACTTATTTAAAAAATAATCCATTATTTATTCTATACCCTTCAATCTTTTCATGAAAGGTTCTACGCGTGTTTTAACTTGTTCAATGTTTTCTCCTATTTTTTTGAAATTTATAACTATTGCTGGAATATCTAGCTCAGATTTTAGTTTTTCTTTTAATTTGTCATAGGTTTTAGATATTGAAGGGCATCCAAAAACTTGGTTGAAAATTAACCCGTCTATATCCATCTTTTCGGCGGCCATTAAATACGAGCTTGTCATATTTTCATCGTTACACCCTATACCTTTTACTGATGCGTTCAAGAGAAATCGAGCATATTCTTCAATTGGATCAGAATGATTTGATATTGAGATTTCTTCTAAAAAACCTAATACATCCCAATCTGCATAAATTATTCTTCCACCCAAATTATAAATAATTTCATGTATCTCTGGTTCCCATCCTTGATACATTGGAGCAAATAACATCCTTGGCATTTGAGAGACATCCATACCTATACCTTTTCTTATTCTCTCTCTCATTTCTTTTACTAATTGGCTGAGATTTTCTAAATATCGTTGGGCGTTAGAATTATAGTCTTGAAAAGTAATTGTTAATAGTGCTAAAATCTCAGAAAATGTAGCGGGATTACACGGGTAGAAATTTGAACTACTTATTTCGTAAAGTATTGTCTTATAAAATCGTTTTACTTGGTTTCCAATTCGAAACTGTTTCTGTAAGCTATTATCTGACACAAAATTGCCTGTTATGCTTTCTAATTTACTAATTCCCGTTTTTATATTGTCAACCATTTGTTTAAGTGCTTCTTCTTTATTAAATGAACTCTTAGGAGGAATATCTATTAAAATTTGACTTGGGACAGTTGATTTTAATGACTCATAAAACTTATTCCATTTACCACAACGCATAGCGTAATTAAGGTTTGCGTCTACACTTTTTCCTTTCGATTTATGCATTCCATAAAGAGCGTTAATACCATAGCATAAATCTGAAGGTACACCGTTACTAACCCCTAACTCGTACATTTCATTATATTTATTATTTATAGTTGTAATAACATCGTCAAGAATTTTATCAACTATTTTTAACACATCAAATTGACGGGCAAAATCTAAGAATTTTGATGTTAAATCCCAACCTAAAACTGATGTAGCTGAAGTTATTGGCGTCAAATATCTGCTAAATTCAAATGATTCCATTCGAATTGGAAAAACTGGTATAGCCCCAACTGCGAAAACTAAATCTGGGAATCCTAAGGCTACCGATATTAATTTCTTTTTTTCTTTAAATTTTTTTTTCTTTAAATAATCTCTACCTGTTAAGAAATTTGAAGC
>JBHLLM010000307.1:0-4085 GCA_048885575.1 Candidatus Hermodarchaeota archaeon | reverse complement strand
TAAATACTTTTCCACTGATAAAATTCTTCACTACATTTTCAACATATCCAACTTCAAGTAGAAGTTCTTCTCCAAACATTTTGAAGATATTAACGGCATAAAATAAATTTTCTAAATCTAGAAAATCAGGGGAGGAAGTGATAAATTTTCTTATTTGTTTTAAATTAATTACTATTTTATCTATAACAGAGTAATTTAGTTTAGAGAAATTCTCGAAATAGCTTAAGAGTGAGGGTATTTCTCCATCACTTAATAAAAGTTCATTATTTATATGATTTGAGGTTAACTTTATTGCTTTTATATTATCTTGGCGAGCCTCCTCTAACTTCTCCAACATTTCTTTTTCAGAAATCGTTTCCCCTAGTTGATCGCTCTGAAAATCTTCAACTTTGAATATTAAGTTAGATGGATCAAAATATTGAAACAAATCGTTTTTAAAATTAGTAAATTGTTTCTTAATTTTTCCAGAGATATTGCTTTTATTCCTAAATCTACTCAATTTATTGCGAAATTCATAGGGTAATAAATCAAAAAGGTCTAGATTTTCGATTAGTTTGTTTTTATTATTAATTAAATAATCTAAAATTATATTAAAGAGGAGTTTATTGATGTAATCTTTTAATCCTAGTTGTAAAAAAGATAAATAAGTATTAAACATGCTTTTATTTTTTTCATATGATTCCTTGTAAAGTTCATTATCAGCCATTAACTCACTTTTAGAAACTCCTATAGTTAGAAACGCAGAATTGGTAGCTGCTATAATGGAATAGAGATTGTCTTTCGCCTCTTTTTGTTCTATTTGATCAATTATTAAAGAAATGTCAATTTTTTTTGAAATTATCAGGTCAATCAAATATGATTCATAAATCTTATAGAATTCTCTTATGTCCCCGCTAAAAATGTCAACTAAATTCGTAATTAGAGCTTTTAGATCTTCCATTTTACTCTCTTGTAAAATTAATATTGTGATAGAAAAATTGAAAATTAATAAAATCAGATAATCTTAATATTTTTAGTTATTCTTTCCAACTTAGTAAAAATTTCAATCTAATATTAATATTAATAAAATTTTATAAATTAAAAAATCAGTCATAAATTAAATTATGGAAAAGAATTCTTACGACAATTTCGCAAAGGATTACCATAATAAACGACGCCATCACTGGAAAGATTTAGGAACTTTTATAGAGGAGCTAAAGGAGAAAGGAGTTCATTTTAATGGGTATAATCTCGATTTAGGATGTGCTAATGGACGAAATTTTAATTTATTTATTCATTCTAGTAGTATTTTGATTGGAATAGATAAATCCATAGAATTATTAAGATTAGCGCGAGAAAGAATAGAGAAACAAAACACTGACTCACAAAAGTATTCAAAATCGGTTAATTTAGTTCTTAGTGATATAGAATTCTTACCTTTAAGACCTAATTCTATCAAAAATATATTTTCGATTGCTACAATTCACCACATTAGAAACAAAGTCCACCGGAATGAGATTATTCTTCAACTCTATAACATTTTAAAAAATGATGGATTTTTCGTCCTTACAGTGTGGCGCCGGTATCAAAAAAAATTCCGTTTCTACTTTATTAAAGATAGAATAAGAAGGTTTGCTATATCGAAATATAAAAAACAACAAGAAAAATTAGATTTATTTGAATATGGTGATAAATATATCCCTTGGCTAATCTCTAATAAGAATATAAGTTATAATCGTTTTTATCACTTTTTTTCACTTAGCGAAATAAAGAAGTTGTTGAAATGCTTTGTGATCAAGGTAATTTCAAAAAAGGGAGGGCCTAATAAAAAAGATAACTTTTTTATTTTAACACAAAAAGTCGTTAAAGAAAAATTTAAGAAGAATTAAGTTTACTCGTGACAAACGAAAGTAGATAAAGATTTTACTACAAAGGGTTTAAAATTTTCATAAAGTTTATCAATAATGTTAATGTGAATATTAATTATGCGTTCAGTTATATCGCAATAGAAAATTCCATGGATACAATTTTCTCGATAATATCGTTTCCTCATCATTTTTGTTCTTTGTCCAAACCAAGACACAAACTCGTGTGAAAGAAGCCAAGTATTTTCTCTTTGAGTAATAACGAAACCAAGAGAATTATATAATTCAATTGATTTTTGAACTTCCTTACCATAATACAAACTGTTTTTATGTTTTTTTTCCCAAACAATTTCCATTTTTGCGTTGGAACCATAGATTTCATCGTATTCATTTTGAGAATGAAGGATTATGTTCCCTTCTTTCTCATTGCCCTCAAATTTAATCTCTTTAAACCATATAGGCAATTTTTGGACTTGAATTTTACCTTCAGGTTTTTCATAAGAGTAATAGTTATATTCCATTATTCATTCGCTACTTGATGTATTTGTAAAAAAAAGTCAAGAATTCATTTGTTTAATAATTCTTTGCATTCATTGATCCAATTTGCTATTCGTTCTTCGGAAACCCCTTTAATTAAAGTTGCTAATTCGGCAGGATCCTCATTTACAAGCTCTTCAACGCAATTTACTCCAAGTTCTTCAAATTTTTGCGCGGTCGCAGGCCCTAAACCTGATAGGGATGTTAATTTTGTCGTTTCAGCTGTCATTAATTCCTTTTTTGTGGGTTTTGGTTCTTTTCTAACTTTCTCTTTCTTTGTAGATGGTACTTTTTTAATAGCTTTAAGCTCTTTCGCAGCTTTTTGTACTTTGATGGGTACCTTCTTTGGCTTCTCTACCTTTGGTTCGAAAGGCGTTCTTTTCTTTTCTTTAAAAACATAAGGTTTCTTCTTTTTTGATTTTCTGCTCACTGGTTTTAATTTTTTTAGTTCTTCAATGTTAATTTTGTGCTTAGATTTCCTAAAAAAATCAATATTCACATTTAAATCTCTTAATAATTCCACTGTTTTACCTGCTTCCTTTATTTCTAACAATGAGAATCCTTTTCCCTTACGTGTATGAGCATCTTTAGTAGGGGATATTGTCATCGCAACGACATTTTTATTATTTTCCATTATCAAAGCGTCACTAAATTGATTAAAAGGTAAATGAGATAAATATAGAAGGCTTTTATTTTTTTCTATTTCAATATCCCATGATAAATAGTTTAAACATTATTTTGCAGGTAGCTTAGAATTAAAAATTTACGATATCTAATTCTTCAAGTTTCTTTAAAATATTATTTACATCGTTGCGAGTTTTGCTTAAACTCCTTGCGATTCTTAACGGGGAGGTTTCCCCTGTGCATCTTAAAGCAACTTGGAAATCTTCTTCGTTAATCATTCCCATTGACATAATTTTTTCTAAAACTTTCTTTACTACTAATAATTTAGGAAAAACTTCTGCTATTTTACCGCCTTGACATAAATTTTCTATATCAGCGATTATTGTTTGAAAACGAGATTTTTGTGTTGTGGTTCGAAATGCCTTTATGTCTGATTGATGCTTTTTCCAAAAGCGACTCATAATTTTATGAATCACTTCAATAGTTTTATCTACATCGTCGTCTGGGTCAGATATAGAACAAAATAAGATTCTTGAAGGGGGATGATAAATAATTATTATTGTTGAATTCTCAGACTCTACAACTCTCATCATATCTTCTTTATTACCGCCTTTAACCATAGCCTCTTGAATTTTATCAATTATTTCATTGATTTCTTTAAAGAAGCCAGGAATTACTTTTTTATTTATATTATCCTCTTTTAATTCTTTAAATGTAGCTTCTAAAAGAGAGATTCCATTGTCGCTATCAATTAAAAAAATCTTGTAGATAATAGTACCTTACCTATTGTATGATCATAAATTTTAATTACTAACATAATAAAAATGCTGTCTTAATAATGTTCTTCTTTAGCAAAAATACCAGAAGAAATAAAAATAGAGATTTTTATACTATATCTATCAAAATTTTTTTAAAAAAAGCAGGATAATGAAAGCTTACAAAGTCACATTTTTCTTAATATTATTTCTCTTTCCGATAAGCGTTAGAAGTGAAATTAAGATTAGCGCAGTTGATGGAGTATCTAATTATCAAATTAATCAAAGTATCACCTATCAGGTAGAAATAAATTATACATTTTTT
>JBHLLM010000306.1:0-4103 GCA_048885575.1 Candidatus Hermodarchaeota archaeon | reverse complement strand
CTTATCTCAAGAAAAATTAGCTAATTACGAACAGTTAGAAATTAGAGACAAGAAAGTTGATGAGAAAATAGCTTTTTATGAAGCGATGATAATAATATGTAAATCACTGATTAAATATGCACGGAAGTATTCAGACCATGCAAAATTATTATCTGAAAATGTAGATAGTGAAGAAAGAAAGAATGAATTAGCAAAAATTGCTGACACATGTAATCTGATACCTGAAAATCCTCCTAAAAATCTCCAAGAAGCAATTCAATTTATATGGTTTGTTCACATGGCGCTTCATTTGGAAAACTTCGAACATGGAATTTCATTTGGGAGGATAGATCAATATCTGATGAAATTCTATGATGGGAATGAAGAGTTTGCATTAAAATTAATTAAAAACTTACTACTCAAAACCAACGAAGTCATTGCTTTATACGATAGTATTGCTACACAATATTTTGGTGGAATGGCTACTACTCAAAATATTCTAATAGGGGGAATTGATAAAAATGGTAAAGACGCGACAAACGATCTAACCTATCTTTTTTTAGATGCGCTAGATAAAGCAAATGTTCCAAGTCCAAATTTAGTGGTGAGATTAAATAGAGATACTCCTATTAATGTTATTAATAAAGTAGCAGATATCTTAGCAAAAGGTAAAAATATTATCGGGTTATACAACGACGAATTAATCGTGAAAAGTTTAACAACTTGCGGTATTCCTTTAGAGGAAGCACGCGATTATGGAATAGTTGGATGTGTTGGATTGTCTACATCGGGAACCTCTTACGATAATACGGGAGCGGTGTTCTTAAATTTACCAAAAGCTTTAGAACTTGCTTTAGGAACAGATAATTCGATAGTTAACAAATATATTGCTAACAACTTTGATTCTAATACCTTTAAATCGATAGAGAATGTTTTAGAAGTTTTTGAAATTAAACTTAAAGCATTGATGAAAATGGCTGCTACAGCTGCTAACGCTTACCAACAAGCACACAGATTGGTGAAACCAACTCCTTTAATGTCACTTTGTATTAGAGGGAGTTTTGAGAAAGGAATTGATGTGAATGAAGGCTCAGCTAAATATAATTTTTCAGGTATTCATGTTACAGGTTTTTCAGATGTAGTAGATTCAATAGCAGCCATAGATTGGGCTGTCTTTAAGGAAAAAAAAATAGAAATGGAAGATTTAATCAACATATTAAAGAATAATTTTAGAGGGAGCAAGGATATCAATAGTTATCTAACCTATAAGTGCCCAAAATATGGAAATGATGATGATAACGCAGATATTTACGCTAAAAAGACTATAGAAATACTTGCTCAATCCGTACAAGGTTTGAAAAGCGCGCGAGGAGGTAATTATAGGGTAGGAATTCACGCAATGACAACACATATTGGTTTCGGAATCTTTACAGGAGCCCTTCCTTCTGGTAGAAAAAAAGGAAAACCTCTTAATAGGGACATAGCACCCGGATTTACTGGAGAAAAAAGCATTACATCTGCTATTAATAGCATTACTAAAATTAACCACACTCTTCTCACAAATGGTGTAGCTTGTACGCTTAATATTGATCCAAACATCATATTATTAGATCAGGGTAGGATATTCGAATCAATAATAAGAACATATATACAATTAAATGGTTCTCATCTACAATTTAATTCAATTTCTCTTGATACACTTAATGAAGCTCAAAAGTATCCTGAAATTTATAAAGATTTAATGGTTAGAGTTTCAGGTTACAGTGCTAGGTATACAGAATTACCAAAAGCTGTTCAAGATGACATCAAAGTGCGATATTGTTATTCTAAATTCTAGACAAATCATTATTAAAATGGAAATGTAATAATGAAAAAGGCTTTCAATTATAGAAGAGCATTAAAAATTAATCAAATTTCCCTATTTTAATCAAAGGAATTTTAGATTATACATTCAATATATTAAAATTATAAAATGAATTAAACAGTTCATAGTATTAATATATTATTCTTAAATGATTTAATATGTTCAATTTCAATTACGAAGAATTAGGACTAAAATGTGGCTTAGAAATTCATCAACAGCTTGATACAGAAACTAAACTGTTTTGCAGGTGCCCAAGTAAACTTCAAGGAACTAGAGCTCCAGATTTTAATATATTGAGATTTATGAGGCCAGTTTTGGGAGAAATGGGCACATTTGATAAAGCTATGTTAACGGAATATAAAAAGGGTAAGACTATCATTTATGAAGGTTATAACGATGTCATTTGTACTTATGAATTAGATGATACTCCTCCATTTTTCTGTAATGAGGAAGCTAGAAAAATTGCATTAGAAATAGCTTTGCTTCTTAATGCAAATATTATTGAGGAGATGCACGTAAGCAGGAAAAATTATCTCGATGGAAGCGTCCCATCGGGGTTTCAACGCACGATGATTTTGGGAACAGATGGATATGTTACATTGAAAAATAATAAAAAAATCAGAATCGATATCTTAAGCTTAGAAGAAGAAGCTGCGAGGAAAATAAAAACTGAAAATAAAACCAATTTTTACAGATTAGATCGCCTTGGAATTCCACTAGTGGAAGTAACGACTAAACCTGATATAAACACTCCTGAAGAATGTAGAGAATGTGCTGAACGAATTGGATTGTTACTGTGGATAAGCAATGTTAAAAAAATACTTGGTTCAATTAGGCAAGATATTAATATAAGCATTAAGAATGGAACCAGGATTGAAATTAAAGGAGTTCAAAAATTAAGTTGGATCCCCTTGTTGATTAATCATGAAATTTCACGTCAGCTTAACCTAATAGAGATCCGAGAGGAACTAAAGAATCGAAAAATAAGTGAAAATGACATCCCTCAAGAGCCTATAGATTTAACTAGTTTAATGGGAACAACTAAATCTAAGCTCATTGCAGATGGCATAAAATCGGGAAAAAAACTCTATGGTTTTAATTTTAAAGGTTTTAAGAATATTTTCGGAAAAGAACTAATGGAAGATTATAGATTTGGAAGTGAAGTAAGTAGTAAAGTAAAAGTTATTTCAGGCTTAAAAGGGATAATTCATTCTGACGAAAATTTAAAGAAGTATAATTTATCTGAAGAAGATGTTAAAAAGATTCAAAATAAATTGAATTCGAAGGATAATGACTGCTTTGTGCTAATTCTAGGCTCTATGAAAGAACTAAATAAGGCAACAGAAATAATATTTAATAGAATTAAATATGTTTTTAAAGGAGTTCCGCCAGAGACGAGAAGGGCACTTGATAATGGAACTACTGAATTTTTAAGAGAATTGCATGGTGGAGCACGATTGTATCCGGATACTGATTCTCAAGCTATAATGAATACTGCTGAAGAAATTAAAGATATTCAAAATAGCTTGCCCAATTATCCTTGGGATATAATTGAAGATTATGCTAAAAAGTACAAAGTTGAGGAAAGTTCCATTAAAGACTTAATTTTTAAAGGGAAATTAACTCTATTTGATAATTTAATTGAAATTTATCCAGAGAAACCGTCAATTGTCTTAAATACATTGTTAAACAAAGCAAAAGCAATCAAGAGGGAGGGTAAAAAAATAGAAAATATTAATGATGACGATTATATAAAAATCTTCCGAGAATTGAAAAATAATAAAATTGGAAAGGAAGCTATCGAAGAAATAATGAGATTAAAGGCGGATTCTCCAAATCTCACTATCGAACAATCAATCGAGAAATTACATTTTGAAAGTCTCTCACTTGAAGATTTAAAAATAATAATTAAAGAAACGGTAAATAATAATTTGGAAATAATCAAAGAAAAAGGAATGAGATCTATCGGACCATTAATGGGAGACATAATGGAAAAAGTACGTGGAAAAATAGATGGCGAGATCGTTTCTAAGGAATTGAAGATACAGATATCAAACAAAATGAAGGAGATGAAATAAGTCGTGAATCAACTAAAAGGATATAAAGGCAAATCTATAGATATTTTGAAGAAGTATAAAATAGAAATCTGGGATATCGTTCAAATCACTACAAAGAAAACGCAATTAGAAGGAATAGTAATGCCTAGAAGCGAATATTCTGCCCCTAATTTCATAGAAATCAAGTTAGAAAACAACTATAA
>JBHLLM010000305.1:0-4117 GCA_048885575.1 Candidatus Hermodarchaeota archaeon | reverse complement strand
GATTTGTTTTACTTCTTTATTCACTTAGGAATAGAAAAGTTAAAGCCGGGGGGAATGTTATCTTTTATCACGACTAATTACTGGTTAACTAAATCAAAAAAAACAGGAATAAAATTTATTAAACCTCACATCACAAATGATTGCTTCATGATACAATATATAGATTTATCAAAAATTAAGGTTTTTAAAGATGCTAAGGGTCAACACAATTGTATTTTTGTCCTTCAAAAAAAGTACAAGGATGAAATACAAAAAAAAATCGATAAAAAAATTAATGTAATTCAAGTTATGCCTCAAAATGAACAAGTTAATGAGAGATTACTCAAAAATATCTTAACCGATATGTTAAATAAGGAAAATTCCCCTCATTTGTTAAAATACCAATCAGCAATAACAAATAAAGATTTATCTAAAAAGGAAAGCTGGACTTTAAGGTATCCTGTTGAGGTAAAGACCATTGTTGAAAAGATTGAGGATTACTGCAGGCTTACTAGTAATATATCGCATTTAACTGATTTTTTTGTCATTAGAAACGGTTTAATTCTGATTAAAGATGATGTTTTTATATTAAACGAGAAAACTAACCTCAAGATTGTCGATTCTGATTTCTTTATCAAGATTAACGAAGTTTTTGTAAAATTAAGCGAAGTTGAGAAACAAAAATTAAAAAAAATATATAAAAGTAGAGCCATTAAACCTTTCTCTTATGACAAAAATGATTTTTCGGGATATTTAATTTATCTTGATAAGAATGAATTCAAAACTCAAAACTTAAAATTACGTAATGAACTTCTGGAGAAGAAGTATCCTAACTTAACGGCATACTTAAACCAATACAAAGAAAATCTTGAAAATATTCTTAAAAATGCCAAAGAAAACATTAATGACATTTATTTTCCACGAAGAGGAAGCTTAATTACTCAATATGATACGGAAAATAATAGAAAATTAATTAATCTCGAACCTTATTATGATAAGGAACCTAAAATATTTTTTAGTTATATTTCCAATTCAAATCTGTTTGGATATACCGTGGATTCATATTATGCCACTTCGGATACTTATTTCTTATGGCTAAAAGAAGGGAACAACTCCATAGATTACTTGTTCCTTATTGCTTTTCTTAATTCAAAAATAATGCATTTTTTATTTAGGGCCAAAAACATAACGATTAAAAGAAGCAAGACTAAGTTAGAGGAAGAAATACCTATTCCTAATACTTTACTATTTCGATCTAATTTCCAATTAGAAATACTAGAGGTAATTCGATATTTCGCTTCAAATATAAGTCAAAATATAGTTTCCATAGATAAACCCAAATTACACAAATTAAAGGAAATGTCCCCTAATACCTATTCTCAAATACAAAATGAAAAGAATCTTCAAAGGATAATAGATGTATTAATCTTCAATTTATTTGATCTTAAAGAGGAGGAAATAGATTTTTTGATAGAGAAATATTATTAGACATGGTAATGCTAATTTAACCAAATGAAATACCTTCTGATTTTCTAAGTAAACTTATATCATCCCATAAATAACTTGTGTCGATCATCGTGGGAGAATTACAGCTGTAGCACTTCTCGCTCTCTTTGATGAATTCAATAAATTGAGGAAGTTGCAATACTTCACTAACAGAGACTTTTCGTAAATTAGCTAAAGGTTTATCAATTTGAAGACAGTTTTCAATATCACCATTATAATTTACGAACATGAAAACCTTTTTTGTGTGGCAGGTATATTGCTTTTTACCACCAATAAAGTGGTTTAAATACATCTCTGAATTTAATACTTTCGAACCTCTCCTCTTAGCGCTTAAAATTCTTTCAAAAGCTTTACTAATATCGTTATCACTCGCAGAGTGTATAACTTTCTCATCAATATCACCATGTAAATAATGGCGTACAGTATTTATTACGTTAAAAGCTACAGGAATTCCAATCTTATCTGATAATGTTATCATTTCCTCAACTCGGTGTATATTGTATTTACTGATTGAAAAGCTAAATTGTAGTGAAATCAAAGGATAGGTTTCTTTAATAATATTAACAGAACTCATTATTTTATCAAACAATCCAAGCAACCCTCTAATCTGATCGTGTTCTTCAGGTTGAGGGGAGTCTAGAGATATAAGAATAAAATCTATATCCTCTCCAAATTCTTTGATTTTATCAGGAAGGAACCAGCCATTTGTCACTATCCCAACTATTGTAAACTTTAGCTCTCTTTTAATGTATTTTATAATTTCAGTAATGTCTTTTCTAATGAGAGGTTCTCCACCCCAAAGAATAGTTACTAGAAATCCTGCTTCTTTTGCTTCTAAATATATACGTTTGATCTCCTCAAATGTGAGTTCGTCTGTTTTCGTATTGTTTTTCCAAAGACAAGTTTCACAATCGCAATTGCATTTTAAAGTAGTTAGAAAGTGAAATATAAATGGTTTACCATCTTTCTCCTTAGCACTTTTAACAGCAAGTGCTAATTCAGCAATTTGCTGTTTTTTCTTTCTTTTTATTTTTCTAGTAATTAACTCTTGTTCCATACATATATCTGTTATAAAGGATTATTTATGATTAACGAAATTAGAGTTATTCTTCGAACGATTTTTAATGAATAAATTTCCCCAATTTGACGATGTAGGCAGTTTTCCTTTACCAGAGTATATTGATCTTGACAAGTTCAAGCAATTTTATTGGGCAGGATATAAAGGGCTTATAAATAACGCAGATATTTTTGAGAATAGAGGAATTTATAATTTTTTCATTCATCCATTTCTCCAATCTTTTCAGTTAAAATTAAATGCTGGAGTAGAAATAATAAATTATCCTCAACATATGGATATGTATACCCAATTTTTAAAACCTATTGAAGATTATGAAGTAGAGCCATCTTTGATTGATCCTAAAAAAGCAATTATTCCAGAACTTTTCATTTTAGAACGATTTGCAAAAGATTATTATGAAAGAACTGGAAATACGCTTAAAATAAAAGTGTGTATTACTGGGCCCATCGAATTATACATAAAGAAGCATGGTTTTACGATATATCCTGACTTAGCGTTCAATTTTGCTAAATCTCTGAATCTTATATTGAAAAAATCAGTGAAGAACACTAAATATCTTCAAAATTCAATCATCTCGATTGATGAACCTTCATTTGGATATGTTGATACATTTAATATTGAAGAAGATGCCATAATTAAAGCATTTGATAAAACAGTGGAAGGAGTAGATGGTATTATCCAAATCCACCTTCACACTTTAAAAAAGTACTCGATTCCTATTCAATCAGAAAAAATAAATGTGCTTACATGCGAGTACGCCTCAGATCATTCTAATATCGTTCCAAAAAATGATTTAGAAAAACACGATAAGTTCATACGTGTCGGTATTACAAGAACGAATATAAATAGTATAATGGCCGAAAAATTGGATCTAGGAATCCCACTTGATGAATTCAAAACATTTGAAGGAACTATGAAGTTAATAGATTCAAAAGAATTCATAACAAAGAATTTACTTTTTGCTCTTGAACATTATGAAGACCGACTTAAATTCGTGGGGCCTGATTGTGGGCTTAAGGGATGGAATCCCCCACAAGTCGCATATGAATTATTGCGAAGAACTTATAATGTCATTAAGGAAGTAAAGCTAAATTATATTTAATCCATGCATAAATTTCTCATTAATTTTCTTTTCTTTTTAAAAAAAATATAGAAATTAATATACTTCTAATCAAAATATAAGACAAAAACTAATGTAATAAAATAGAAGATGATTATAGATCATTTAAGCCAAACTATTCAATTAAAAATCTGTTATTTTGGTCCTGCTCTCTCAGGTAAAACCACTACTTTGAAATCATTATTTAAACACTTTGGACTGGAAGATAGGGTATTAAGTATTGACAGTAGCATACGAAGAACTCTCTTCTTCGATTACGGTACGATTACTTTTGAAAATAAACAATGGCTCCTTAAACTGCACATTTATTCCACTACTGGCCAAGATTTTTACATTATAACTCGTCCTGTGACTTTACGAGCAATAGATGGAATTATTTTCGTTGCTGATTCGCAAAATTCCGCCTATTATAGGAATTTAACTTCGTGGAATGA
>JBHLLM010000304.1:0-4123 GCA_048885575.1 Candidatus Hermodarchaeota archaeon | reverse complement strand
AAATTATTATGACTCCATTAACCGAATTGAAATCTTACAAAAACTGGAATGATGGTGAATCTGAACCTGTTGAAATCGTAAGAGAACTTGCATGGTTGGTTGATAAAAACTCAAGAATTAACTTTGAGATAGAATTATTAAAGGAACATTATAAAAAGATCGAATATAATGCTTCAACATCGATACTGAATGTGGATATGAAGGGAAAAATGAAAACACAAGATATGATGTTCCAGTTCCAGATTGATTTACCAATAGAGTATCCTATGAAAGTACCTTCAATTAAAATTATTAATGAATTTGAACTAGAATCACACGAAAAAATTAAAAAGGATCTTCAATCATCTTTTAAGAACTTTTTTGACGACTGGTCTCCTTTTAGTTATCTGGTAGACTTGTTTAACGCAATATCCAAGAAGATTTTTGAAGTTTCAGTTGTATCATGCGTAATTTGTCATAAAATAGGCTGTCCTACATGTAGCTTAAAGATTGCAGGATCAGAACAAGAAACTTGCCATACAGATTGCCCATATTGTGAAAGATCGTATCATAAACATTGTTGGGAGCAAACAATAAAATCATTTGGGAAATGCGGGTTCTGTCTTAAAACTCCTCCTCCAAATTTAATGCCATAGGTACATTTTCGAGGATCATAAAAACCAAACTAAAAAAAATAAAAATACACTGCTTTTGCAGATTGAACAGAATCGGATGAATTTAGCTGTTAGCACATAATTTTCTATGCATGTTTAAGAAAATACCATTCTAAGGATTTCTTATAAGCAAAATTGACAAAATTTTTTAACTTCTTCTTCTTATAATAACCAATCACATTTTTACAAGATGATTTACTTGGAACCGTTAGATAAAAACTTAAATTTACAAAAATTAGAAGAAAGGATATTAGATTTTTGGAAGAATGAAGATATCTATTCCTTAATAAAAGAAAAAGCAGATGGAGAAAAATTATGGCGATTTATTGATGGCCCTCCGTATACTACAGGTTCAATTCATATAGGCACAGCATGGAATAAAGTTTTAAAAGACTATTTAATAAGATATAAGCGAATGAGAGGTTTTACAGTTACAGATACTCCAGGTTATGATACTCATGGCTTACCTATTGAAGTCCAAATGGAAAAAGAATTAGGGATAAAGAATAAACAAGAAATATTTGAATACGGTGTAGACAAATTCATTAAAGGTTGTAAAGAATTTGCTCTTAAAAACCTGAAGATTATGAACGAACAATTTAAGCGATTAGGTTGTTACTTTTGGGATTGGGAGAACCCTTATATTACCTACAAAAACAGTTATATTGAAGGAATATGGTGGACATTAAAAAAAGCGTGGGAGAAAAATTTATTATACCAGTTTTATCGCCCTTTAAATTGTTGTCCACGATGTGCAACTGCTCTTGCTAAACACGAGCATGATTATAAAAATATTAAGGATACTAGTTTATTCTTAAAAATAAAGTCTGCTGATATGGAAGACACATATTTTATAATTTGGACAACAACTCCTTGGACACTAGTAGCAAATTCTGCAATAATGGCAAATCCTAATGCTGAGTATGCAAAAGTTTGGATAGAAGACTTGAAAGAAAATTGGATTTTAGCAAAAACGGCAATCACTCATCTCATCTCGGGTGAACTAGGATATAAATACAAAATTGTGGAAGATTTTCAAGGAACAGAATTAGAAGGAAAGAAATATGTCCATCCCTTATTAGAGGAAGTACCATATCAAAAGCAATTAGCAAAAAAGAGCGAGAAAATGCATTCAGTAGTTCTTTCTGAAGAATATGTGTCTGTATCAGAAGGAGTGGGTTTAGTGCATTCGGCACCTGGACATGGACCAGAAGACTTTGAAGTAGGTGTTGCAAATAATATTCCAATATTTAATCCCGTTGACATTAGAGGAGTCTATACTAAAGAAGCTGGAAAATTCGAGGGAAAAAATGTTTTTGATGCCAATAAAGAAATTTTAGATTTGTTGGATGAGAAAGGAACATTGATATTAACAAACGAAATTGAACACGAATATGCACATTGCTGGAGATGTGATTCTAAGTTAGTATATAGAGCAACTAATCAATGGTTTTTTAAAACTGAGAGTCTTTCTCCAGAATTACTAAAAATGAACGAAGAAATCTATTGGATACCTGATTGGGCTGGAAATCGATGGTTTAAAAGTTGGTTAACAACCTTAAAGGACTGGTGTATCTCGAGACAGAGATTTTGGGGCATTCCTTTAAGTGTGTGGATTTGTGATGATGAAAAATGCGGAGATATTTCCGTTATTGGATCAGCAATGGAGCTGAAACGAATCGCTGGAGATATTCCAGATGATTTGCATAGACCTTGGATTGATAAGGTCACTTGGAAATGTGAAAAATGTGATCAAGGGACTAAGAGAAGAATCCCAGACATTTTGGATGTGTGGTTAGATTCTGGTTCTGTGATGTGGGCAGCTCAAGAAGTTTATGATGGTGAAAGCCATTTTGAATCTTGGATACCTGCCGATTTCATAATTGAGGGAAAAGATCAAATTAGAGGTTGGTTTAATAGTCTTTTAAGTAGCGCAATAGTTTCCTCAAACAGAAAAAATTATCTTTCTTGTTATATGCATGGTTGGGTCTTAAGAGATAAAATGAAAATGAGTAAATCAAGAGGAGGTGCTATAATCCCCGAAGATTTGATATACGGAACAATTAAAGAACTTCAACAAAAGAAGTCCTATTCAAATATAAAGGGAGTTGAGACTTTTCGATTTTATTCAATTGGAGTAACCCAGCCTGGTCGTGATTTTAATTTTAACATAAAAGAGTACACAGATACCTATAAAATTCTTAATACGATTTGGAATGTTTATGTATATGCTAACGAAAAATATGATTTAGCAAATTTTAATCCCTCAAAAACAAAAGTAGATGAAAAATTATTAAGTAAATTGGATAAATGGTTGATATCAAGACTACATTCAACTATCAAAAAAGTAACAGAATTAGCTGATACGTACCAGCTTCCATGGATACCCAATGAATTACGTGATTTTATTGTTAATGATATTAGCCGATGGTATATAATGTTGAATAGAGAAAAACTTGATATCTATTCTGATGATCCCTCCAAAGAACTAATTATGGCTGTTCTATTCGATGTATTGTTTAAATTTTTGATACTCTTAGCACCAGTAAATCCAATGCTAACAGAAGAAATTTATCTGAAAATGTTTAAATCACATGTAACTTCTTTGGATTTAGAGAAAACACTGAGTATACATTTGCAGAATTGGCCTAATTATGATGAGAATAAAATTGATTTAGATTTAGAACAACAAATGCATTTTACCAGAGATATAATAGAAAACATAAGAGCATTAAAGGATGAGAATAAGATAAGATTACGATGGCCAAACAAAAGAGTTCTTATTGAACCAAAAGAAGGAATGCCTGAAATTGTATTCCCAAACACAATTAAACAAATGGCTAATGTAAGAGATATGGAAATAGTGGAATCTATAACAGAAACAGAGAATTTGATAAAATCAGAAGCTAAGTATTGTAATATTTATCTTGATGTTAGTCTTGATCCAGAATTATTGGCAGAAAGAGTTAACAGCGATTTAATCCGACATATCCAATTTGCACGTAAAAATAATAATTATAAAGTAGGAGAAGAAATCCTATTAACTTTAGGTACTGAAGATTCTTACTTAGAAGGATTTCTTAAAAAAAGTAAGGATTCAATATCAGAGAAAGTAACAGCTAAGAAGCTTGAAATTATCAGAGATGAACTAGAAGAAGAAAAAGATTATGTTTATGGAAAATTATACCTTTGTCCAAATCAAGAATGTTCTGCTACTTTAAAGGATAATATTTTTTCAAAATTAAAGAAAAGTAAAAGCATGAAGTGTCCTCATTGTAATATTAATTTAAGTGATAAAAATATTAAGAAGATAACATTTAATTTTGTAAAAGCAGAGAAATGATACATTAAAGATTTCTATATTCTTTTAATTTTTCTTATAAAATTCTCTCCAATATTCAAACATATCTTTGAGGGTTTGATTTAGCGGAATCATAGGTATCCAACCCAACTCGGATTTAATTTTAGAA
>JBHLLM010000303.1:0-4203 GCA_048885575.1 Candidatus Hermodarchaeota archaeon | reverse complement strand
CCTAGACATTTTTTCATAGATGAATCGAAAAATAAAGTTTATTTCGAAGACATTGACAATACATGCAGTTTGTGTGGACATTGTATTGCTGTTTGCCCTGAGGACGCTATACTATATGAAGACTTCGGGGACGAGGTTTTTACTTTCGATGGTATCGATAAGTTAGAGAGGATAGTACCTTATGAAAGTTTGTATCAATTTATAAGAGCTCATCGTTCAATTCGCCATTTCAAAAAAAAAGAAGTTCCGAAAGAGACCTTAATGAAAGTTTTAGACCTAATGCAATACGCTCCTACTGCTGGCAATCTAAGGTATGAGAAATATGTAGTTATTTCAGATCGCGAAAAATTGAAAAACATTTCGGAAGCAGTAATAGAAACACTCCTACAAAATCCCGGAATGAAAGATATGTACAAAGAAAGTTTTGCCGTTTTAAAAAAGAATTATGATACTCCAGTGTTTTATGACGCTCCTCACGTAATATTTGTATCTTCACTACTGGATATGCAACTTACGGATCATAACATTGGCATAATTATTACATATGGGAGACTAGCGGCTCAATCACTAGGTTTGGGTACGTGCTGGAACGGATGGACTCAGATTGCAGCATTAGAGAATAAAGAAATTATGAAATTAGCTGGTATAAGAGGAAAACATATGGGCGCTTTTACAATTGGGTATCCTACCATAACTTATGAGCGTTGCCCTCCTCGTTCTCGAAAACCAGTTAAAGGCTTGAAATTTAATTAAATCTTTTTACAAAAAGTCCTAATTTTTTATTTGAAGTTTGGAACAGATTGAAAAATAAGTTTTGGAGCTTAAACAAAATTATAATTTTAGTTAAATCGTATTAAAAAGAAGTTTTTAAAACATAGTTTACCCCATTCACTTGAAATTATTTGAGATTTCTGTCTTAAATGACTTTTTAAAATATATTTTAAAAAAAATAAAATGGTAAGCAATCTGTAATTCTTAATCTCATTAGAAATTTTTTTTTTGGAATTATGAGGATTAATAAATTTTTAGAATTTTAAATTTTAGCCAATTTTTGACCCAGAAATTAAATTTTCATGGTTTTGCGAGAATTCAACTTTTTTGTCCAATTATTTGATACTAACTTTTTTATAGATCTACTCTCATTAATTATTATATATCGAAATTTAACTAGAAAAAACTAAATAGAAATTAGTGATTAATATGGGTAAAACATTTGGCGCTCTTGCATTAGTTTTTGGATTAATTGCCCTTCTAGCTGGTTGGGCAATTATGATTTTCGTTCCTTTTGGAGACTATATAATGTATGCTTTATGTGGTTTAGCAATCATTTTAGGCATAGTTGGAATTATAAAGGATGATTCCAAAGGGATGGGTATCGCAGGCATGATTTTAGGTATTATTGCTCTAATTCTTTGGCCAATTTTATGGACAGTATTTTTCTTTGTATTATTTGCTGGCTTATTAGGGGGCTTAATGCCTTAAAACTTCAAATTTCCTTTTTTTTTTTTTATTATTTATTCTTGTGGAAAATATTAGCTGAAACTATATTTTAAAGGTCTAATAAAAAACAATGAACAAAAAGAACTTTAAGCGGAACTCTTTTTTTATTTCGTTAGCAAGAATTCCCAATTTATTTGACTTTCCATTAAATCCAGAACCGTCTGAATCTCGTCTTCTTGAATTCCTGGCTTTAACCTCTCTATGTTTCTCATAGTAGTGTACGTATCCGATGGACTTAAAATGATGGGGATCTTCTTTTCATTAGCGACAGTTACGACCTTTGCATCTGGTTGAATAAATCCTGTTAAAATAAGAACTGATACATCTTCGTTTAGTGCTGCTAAAGCGAGATCTGTTCTATCCCCTCCTGTAATTACAGCAGCTTTTTTAACTTGTCTTAAATATTTCAAAGCTGCTTGAGCATTCATTGCACCGATAATTATGGTTTCAACCGTATTATTTAAACCGTTTGTAGCTGGTTCATTTATAAATTCCCCCCCTATTGCCTCTATAACTTCCATAACTCTAGGTGAAAATAATTGGATACTTCTTTCAATTATTCCGAGTACAGGTATATTATATTTATCAATATGTCCTTTTTGAAGCTCCTGAATTCGAGGTATATATTCAAAATCAATTTTATTAAATATAATTGCAGACAGATTAACTTCGCGAAATTCGAAATAGTTTTTAGTGAAAAATATATTATCAATACACTTATCCGAGGATTCGGGGCATACATAAATCAAATCCTTGATTCCTAAAGCCTTAGCTATACTCACATCATCAATGCCGACTCTTACGAATTTTCTAACTGAAGGTGCACCTTCAATTATTACATAATCTACATCTTTGGAAATATCGTCATAGGTTGCCTTTATTTTTTCTAGATATTCAACTTTCTTATCAGCGTCTATTAAGTCAATATAATATGCGTCAGGAACTGAGATTGGACAAACTTTGTCGTAGGGATGTTTACCAGTATATACACTTTTTAAAATAAAATCGATGTCTTTATCAGCTTTTAAACTGAATGCCCCTTTAGGACAACCAATTGGTTTAAAGTAGGCAAATTTCTTACCTTCCTTCTGTAACTTTTGAATAAATCCTATTGAAAGAAAACTTTTTCCCGCTCGTTCTTTTAATGAACACAAATAAAACGCTTTTACCATTTTACTCACTTTTTAAACTCTTTTTTTACTATTTTTATCTTAACTTAAATTATTACTATTATCTTGCTATTGTTATTTTGATATCTACTGCGCTATAACCTTTTACAAACGATAGGAGAGGATTAATATCTAACTCAACAATCTCAGGAAACTCGTTTGCTAGTTGAGAAAGTCTTAAAAGAACATCAATGATTGCATCAATATCAGAAGAAGGTTCTCCTCTAACACCTTGTAATAAACTATAAATTTTTGTGTTCTGGATCAATTTCTTCGCATCTTCTTTAGAAAATTTATAAGCCAATGCAAATGAAACATCCTTCATGAAATTAGCGTAAATACCACCTGTTCCAAACATTATCAGAGAACCAAATTGTGGATCTTTACTCAGACCTATAATTATTTCATTCATTTTTGATTGTTTTTTAAAATCAATCATTTCTTGAACTTCTACACCGTATATACGAGCATTTTGGGGTCCGAATCTTTTTGCGTTATCAATAATTTGTACATACGCCTCGAAAGCATCTCGTTCTGATTCTATATTTAGAAGAATACCACCCACATCTGTTTTATGTATTATGTGAGGACTCACAATTTTTAAAACTGATTTACCTATTTCTTTTTGTAATTTACCTGCTTGGGCAGGAGTTCTTGCCAATCGAGATTTAGGAGAAATTATGCCATACAAGTCGAATATCTCACTCGTCTCGTGGCTTAATAATACAGTTCTGCCTTCCTTCCTTGCATTCTCGAAAATTTCTCGAACTCTTTCTCTTCTAATATTAAATTTTGGAATTTCAATTTTATCGAACGGTCTTTTTTTTAGGAATTCGCTATACTTAACCATCGCCTTTAACGATTTTGCTGCTCTATCTGGAAATCGATAACAAGGTATGCGGTTCTGCTTTAAGTAATTCGTAGCTTCTACCATTGAGACACCACCTATTAGTGCAGAAACAATTGGTTTATCTAATAAAGAATGTGATGATATTTTATGAATCAGCTTAGCAACATCATTAGGTCGCGTTTGAGCTTGAGGGCTCATAAGGATAAGTGCTCCATAAGTCGTGATATCTTCATCCTCAAATCCAACTAATTGAGCATTTTTATTCAACCCAAAAATAGTTTTTATTGTGAATTCGTATCTATCGGGTGTAGCGTCCCCAATAATGTCTATTGGATTAAAGATAGCGGCTTCTGCTGGTAAATTTTCACGTAATTTATGTAATATCGGCTCAGAAAATTGAGCGAATACTAAACCTTCTCTTTCAAATGCATCTGTAGCTACAATACCGGGGCCTCCGGCATTTGTAATAATTGCAAAAGAATTCTGTTTAGGGATAGGCTGGAATAAAAAAATTTCTCCATAATCAAAGAGGTCACCTATCGAATCTGCTCTTAGAACTCCACATTTATCAAATGCTAGATCATAAGCTATGTCCGAACCAGCTAAAGCTCCTGTATGACTAGAAGCCGCTCTAGCCCCAGCTGCACTGACACCAGATTTTAGAATAATTATTGGTTTTTTTCG
>JBHLLM010000302.1:0-4222 GCA_048885575.1 Candidatus Hermodarchaeota archaeon | reverse complement strand
TTCTCTCACTTTATCTACTATAACCTTTTCATCAACATCCATTCCTAAGTCGAACAATTCAAAACCGGAACTTAATAGTAAAGATCCTAAAATATTTTTCCCAATATCATGATTATCCCCTTTAACTGTTGCGAGGATTATTTTTATCTTATCTTGTGATTGATCTGAAGCTGCTAAAGCTGGTTGGAGCACTTTAAACGCTTCTTTCATCGTTTCGCCAGCAAGCACTAGTTCAGTAAGATAATATTCCTTTTCTTCGTATCTACGCCCTACTTCGTCCATTCCTTTGGTCAACGCATTTAAAATATCAAAAGGTTCCTTTCCATCTACTTCTAATGCTTCCCTTACAGCAGCTTCAATATCGTCTACTTCTAGCTCAATTATTAGTTCTGTTAACTTCTCAAAATCCATAATAAAATCCATGATGTGTAAATATTTAATAATAAATATCTTATGTAAGATAAATATTTTCCAATTTAATTAGGACAGTAATGTAAATGCACCATAAAAAAAAGGAGATAGAGAGAAGCCGGAAATTGAACCTCATAATGAGGTAAGTTTTTGGGATAAAATTTAGTTCCGTACGTTACCATTTAAATTAGGAAATTAGGGGATATTTTTATTTGCGACTTCCTCTCTAGAATACATTATACTATGGCAGTATATAAACTTTTGTCTAATTCGTCCATTTAATTCAACCTAATATTGATTTTATAGCTTAATTCATAGCATAAGATTTTAAATCACTAAAAATTATAAAAAGAAGAATTCGAAGAACAATCTGCAAAGGCATTAAAATGGAGAAAGAATTTCTTAAGGAACCTGAAAGCCTAGAAGAAATCGACCTTTTAGAGGAAATTAAGGCGAATAACCTTGTTATTTTAGCCAATAACTTAGTTAAAGACTATGAAATTGGTGAATTTATTGTTAGGGCGGTTGATGATGTATCCTTAAAAATAAAGGAATCTGATTTTGTCATAATAAAAGGTCCATCTGGAGCTGGTAAAACAACTTTATTAAATTTGATAGGTGGGCTTGATTTACCTAATAGCGGAACTGTTTATTCAAATATGGTTAAATTAACTAATTTGCAAGAAGAATCCCTTGCCACATTTAGATTAATAAATGTAGGATTCATTTTTCAAAATTATAATCTCATCAGCACTCTGACTGCTGAAGAAAATATAATGTTCCCTATGAAATTAGCTGGTATGAATTTGAAAGAACAAAGAGAAAGAGCAGTAAATCTTTTGAAAAAGGTGGGTTTGGGAGACAGAAGGGAGCATCTTCCATTCCAGCTCTCAGCAGGAGAGCAACAGAGGGTTGCTATAGCAAGAGCTTTAGCGAATAACCCTGAAATAATTTTGGCAGACGAACCAACTGCAAATTTAGATAAAAAAACAAGTTTATTTATACGAGATCTCTTTAATGACATGAAGAAGAAGAATAAAACAATTATTATAGCCACTCACGATGATTTTCTGATTGAACTTGCTAATCGAATCATATCTTTTGAGGATGGAAAAATAATCAATAACAAAGAAGTTAAATCATAAATTAAAAATTAAAAAAGTTCGGTGCAAATACCATTTCGTTTGACTTTGCTATAAAAGATTTCTATAGGAAACGTGATACTACTTTTTCTTACACTATGATGATTGTTTTAGTAATTGCTTTCACGATTTTTTTTATTAATTTCATGTCAGCACTTGGTTTTAATATTTTTATAAAGTATAGTTATGATAATACTTTTTATTTCTCTGGAGGTATCAGCATCGTATATACAGATTTTACTACACTTATTCTTACGCTGATGCTAATAATGGCTTTTATTGTAGTAATAATTGTAACTAGTACTCTAATCATAACTAAAAAGCGTGATATTGCTATTATGAAAGCTTTAGGATCACTCCCTAAAAAATTATATAGTTTTTATTTGACCGAGGCTTATCTCGTGTTTATTATCGGTTTTATACTAGGATTAATAATTGGATTTGTTTCCTATGGTATTTTTTCGTTAATAATTCCAATTTTTGGCATATATACATCATTTCAAATTGATTATATTTTTTCTCCAATTTTATTTTTTTCATGTCTTGGAGGGATCTATGTTGTTCCAGGTGTAATTTTAAGGAAAATTGGCACCCAAAACACTATTAAATTGTTTTCAAGAGATATTTCATATAGTTATGACGCTTCAAAAAAACTTTCACCGGTTCCAAGATGGTTAAGCATAATCGGATATAACTTTAAAATATCTATTATTAATACTATTAGGAGGAAGGGTGAATTTAAGAGATATTTGATAGTATTTTCCATAATATCGTTAATTATTTTCACTTTAGGATTAGGCAGTAGCGTTTTAAGAACATCATCTAAAGAATGGATTGTAAAATCTCAAGGTACAGATCTTATTGCTATTGGTCATAGAGATATAATTCAAAATTATACTTTAATGTATTCCATGTTTTCCAGCCCAGAAACTATTATTACTGAGAACGATATTGATTTTTTGAACCAAAATTACTTGTTTAATCTCAGTGATGTCGAAGAATTTACGAATATATCTGAAATAGAAAAAATAGATCAGCGATTGATTAATTTTTTCAATGTCACTGAATTGGATGGTTATCATTATCTTGAGGATGGAGGGTATGTAGTTGCTGGGCAGCAGCGTAAAGCATCTATTCCTATTCTTGGAATAAATACAAACAAAATACTACAAAATTTCGAAATGGAAGGGAACTATTTTGAAGAGTCTGATCCAATCTATATGATGATTGGGGATGGATTGGGTCATAATTTTTTCGATTATCCATTAGATCAGAGTATGAGAGTTGAAGATTTAGGATTAGGTCACTCATTTCACATTTCTGGTGTAGTGATAGATAGTTTTTATAGTGGATTTGCGGGTTATATAGATTTAGAAGTTATGCAAGGAGAATTAAATTTTAGTTCTAATGAGATAAACCTCCTTTTATTGGAAATTAAACCTGGCGAATATAATAGCGTAATTGGAAGCATTGAATCAATAATTAATGTATCTCTTGGAGAAGGTTTTAGCTTTATTAATTTAAACAAAACTTTTGAAAGTAATTATGATTTCCTTGATAACTTAACATTATATCCTTCTCTTATTATTATTTTGATGTCTATTATATCCATTATTTCATTATATAATTATCAAAAAGGTAGTATATTAGAAAAAGCAAAAGATTTCTTAATTATGAGGGCAGTTGGGTCCCAATATAAATCAATTAAGAGAATTCTCTTCTTAGAGGCTTTATATATACTTATTCCTTCGCTTTTATTAAGTTTGGGCATCGGAATGATATTGAATTCTACAATTTTATTGTATAGAGCCTATTTACCTCATATTTCAATTCCCTTTATTATAAGTGGAATCCTTTTTGTAGTTTTTTTAATCTTTAATTACTTGAGTCTCTTTCCTATACTTGGGAGAATCAAGAAATTTAGTATTAAGGATTTCGATATGTATTAATTTTGTTTTTGGAAGGAAAAAGATTAAAAAACTGCTTTTATATAAATAATATAAAATTATTATTTTAATTAATTGTTACGGTGCGAATATGACAGAAGGAGATAAAGTAGATAAATTAGAAAGCAGAATTAACGATTTAGAATTAGAATTAAGGAAAAGGGATAACCAACTTAATGCATACCTTGATAAGATTGAAGGGCTTGAAATAGAAGTTATGAAATATGAGGAAATGTTCGATAAAAAAGCTCCAAAATCAACAACGAAAAATGCAAATGAAGAAAAATTAAATATTGAATTAGATGCAAAAGATCGAGAAATTAGAGACCTAAAAGACAGGCTAGGTTTTTTAAGGATGGAAAAAATAGAATTACAAAAGAAACTTGAACTTGAAACTAAAAAGACAAGTAATTCTTCTGTTATAAGCGTTGAGGAATTAAGAGAAAAGGAGAAAGCACCACTTAATCTCCTCCTCCATGATTTACAGGATAAAATTAACAAGCAAGAATCGATAATTAGAAGGTTAAAAAGTAAAGACATTGGAAGTGAAGAGTCTAATGAAAAATTGATACAAAAAGATAAAGAAATTGAAATGCTTACTAATCAAATTGCCGATTTAAAGGAGAGATTGGAGAAAAAACCTTCTCACATTGATGCGAAACCCGAAAAAACTAATGACGGTATTTCAAAAAGCCTTTTAGAGGAACTACAAAACTCACTTAA
>JBHLLM010000301.1:0-4230 GCA_048885575.1 Candidatus Hermodarchaeota archaeon | reverse complement strand
ATAATTTATTAGATAAAAATTCGAAGGTTTGAGATAAACATGGCATCTGAGTTAAACACAATATATTTTGTTAATAAATTTGGAACAGAAAAAAAAGATATTCCATTTCCAGTATCGTCTAACGTCAAACTAATGGATATTATACCTGAAATTTCAAAAAAGTTTGGCTTACTTGCACAAAATGTATGTATTGCAAATATGGGAGGACAAGTCCTAACCCATACTGATTTGTTAAGACCTGTCAAGGAAATCGTAGAAAAATTTGGAAATACATTTGATATCATTGATCGAGGTATTGTTGGTTAGGTATGTCGGGAAAAAAATGGCAAAAATCGATATTAGATGAGTTAATACAAGAATTTCCTCAAAAATGGACAACTGTTGACCCAAAACATCCTGCATGGAAAGATCGTGTAAAGCTTGAAATTGAAAAAATCATGCAATATATCAATTTTCTCAAGAACACTAACAATAAACCATGGTTCAAATTATTTCCTGAAAGAAATCCAAGATATAATTATTTAATCTGGGCTGGAAATTTAGTTGTCCCTGAACATCCAGAAATCAACTTTGATATTAAAGTGTTATTGACTTCAGAATACCCTAAGGTGTGTCCAAGATGTTTTGCAGACGAAAAAATATTAGAATATTGCGGAAAAATCTTTTTGAAAAATATTTGGGAACAAGAAGGCAAGAAGTACGTAATGATATGCCATGAACATATGTCTGAAACTCATGCTTGGAATAACCGTCTTGGAATTGTACACTTTTTTATTAGACAAGTATGGGTTTGGTGGGCTGCTCAACAAAATGTAATCATTTCAGAGTATGACAAAAAAGCTAACCTTTAACTCCATATCGATTTTGATTTTATCATCAAGATAAATGCAAAATGAAGTTAAGAATTCTTGAAGCATTTAAAGAAGATTCAGAAAAAGGGATTATAAGATTAGATCCTTTATTTCAAGAAAAATTAAATTTGAACACTAGAGATGCAATTGAAGTCTATTTTGATAAGACGAATAAAAAAACAGTTGGTCTAATATTTCCCGGAAAAATAGAAGATAAAGGGACTAATACAATAAGATTGGATTCTTGCTTAAGGAGGAATATAAATGCAACAGTTAATGATCTAGTCGAAATCAATAAGATCAACGCTCCATTAGCAGAAAAACTTGGCGTTATTGCGTACGATAAAAATGTGATTGCTAAGAAGGAGAGTATCAAACAATTTCTTAAAAATAGAGCAGTTTCAAAAGGATATATATTTAGATTGGGTACATCTCCCAATGGTTATGATTTTGCAGTGTATAAGTTTGTACCAAAAGGAGCGGCGGTCAGAATTGGAAAAAATACTGAAATTCAATTTCATGGGAATACTTATATTGAACTTTTAGAATGGAAGGAAAAAAGTAAATTAGAAAATGTTGTAAAGAAATTAGAAGAAATTGCTTACTCCAATTCTATTATTGAATTAGATGAATTTCAACTTATTATGTGGTTTTGTGACGAATTATTTTACAAATATATTTTTAAATGGGCTAAGGAATTCAATTTTAAAATTGAAAATAAAAATCTAATCTATAATAAGGAAGGTATGCTAAATTTCATTCGGATGTTGCAGAAAGAATACGCTAATTTACGTAAAGAGAATAAAATTCCTGATACGGCTAATTTTTCAACACTTACATTAAATAAATCCGGAATTTTTAAATTTCCGGATGAAAAGGAAGAAAATTTTAAAAATTCATTAAAAAAGTTAAGAGAAATTGCAGAAGTCACTTCACAAATTCAAATTAATGAATTAAAAAGTATATTGGGACTAGAAGGGAAAGATTATGATGTAATATTTGATCAAAAACTCTATGAATGGGCCAAACAATTCAACTTCAGATTTGAACTAGATTATATCTCATTCGAAATAGATGATGATGTTCTAAATTTTATAAGTATGCTGGAGAATAAATATACAGAATGGCAAAATATTTTTGAGAAGAAGAATAATGAAAATAAAAGTTTCTGATATAAAGACCAGTGGATCGCGAAAAGTAGTGGTTAATGTTACCCCAAAGTTATACTTGGAGCTAAAACAAGAAGAGGATGAAATATTAGAAGTAAGTAATCCTGAAAATAATAAAAAAGAAATCGTTTCTGAATACATTATTAATCAAAAAGAAGAAAAAGAACCCAATACGATCGAAATTCCCTTATTTCTAAGGAGTTGGTTACAAGTTGAGTTGAATAATATTGTTCATATTCAAAAATTAACCGTAAAGTCAGTCGAGCATGTAATTATTGCTGGTTTAGATAAGGTTCCTTCAATTAAATTTCCTGAGGAACTTCTAAAAGGTTTGGAAAATTGTGTTTTCATTGAGAAGCAAATTAGTAAAAAATTTGTTTGTCCTAAATATAGATATAATGGCCCAGAATTTATGATATTGGATTTTTTACCCCGTACAAATGCAGGTCGAATCCAAAAGAATACCAAAATTTCTCTGTTAGAATTCACAATTCAAGATATTTCTAAAATGGAAGATGACCAAGAATATATCAAGATATTGAAAGATCTCTCAGGAAGATCTACTGGAATGAAATTAGATATGCTAAAAAATATTCTTAAACTGAATGAAGATCAATTTATAATAAAAATTTTTGATTGGGAAAAGCAATTAGGGTATACAATAAAAGATGATTATTTGTACTTCCAAGGTAATGGTATTAGGGAATCTATTGACAACCTTGAAGATTTGTTTAATCATTGGGAAGGCACTAATAAAAAACTAGAATTCAGTGAAAAAATTCAAACTAAAAAGAATATAATTTCAATATCAGATGAGAAAGAGAAATACCAAGCTCTTGATTTTATAAAACTAAGAATCTTAATGGAGAAAGGAGATCATAATGCAACTGAAGTTATTAAAAGGGATTTGATCAGAAGAATTAATAGTAATTGGAAAGGAGGTATTGTTTTTCTAATAAAAAAGGGATATCTCAAATATTTTGATAATACAGAGCTTAAATCTATAATATTTGACACTAATTTTAACTTAACAGCACCTATGAGAGAAGCTATGTTTGATACAACGGTATCGAGTTATAGATTTTTAGCATATTTAAGAAAATTATGTGAATTGCAGGATAAACAAGCATGGGATTTCTTTTTATTTCGGCATTTTCCATCTTTTAAAATGATGTCATTTGATAGGGAAGATTTTGAAAATACCATTTTTGAAAATTATTTTGATTCATATAACCGAATAACGAAAATTTCAGATATTAATGGTATCTTAGCAAAAATCTCAAAAAGACCATTTAAACATAATCAAACCTATGAGGAACACTTTTCTGAATTAAATTTATTTTATAGAGAAGATCTAACTTCAGATTTGTATGAAAAAGTGAAAAATATTTTGCTTGTTGATGATGATTTTCAAGGAAAATTTAGTAAGTGTCTTGAATTTATAATGCACGACATGGCTATGGAAATGAATGAGAGTTCTGGAAAGTATTCTAATAAAACACCATATTTACCAGTAATCAATACAAACATGTTATTAAAAAGAGCAGATCGATTAATACTGAATAAAGAATATTTTAAGGCAATTAATATGTATGATAAAATCTCTCTCATACTTGAATCATTCTCAGATCCATATTCAGACGGAGTAAAAAGAAAAATAGAAAAAATAAAATGGAAAATTTATAAATCTCATGGTATCAATTTTACTGAAAAGAGTCCATTAGCAAAGAGAATGGAGGCATTAAAGAAAGAAGATGATGCTCCAAGAAAGCTTCAAGAGATGATAGAAAAAGAAAATCAAAAAGAATTTTTGGAGGCTGTAAAAAAAGAAAATTATGAGAAATATAAAGAATTTAAAGAATTTTTTGAGAAGAAAGAAAAAGAAAAATTAAAAGAGATTAATAAATAATGTTCCCAACCCTTTTTTGTTCTCGAATTTTTTATAAGTAAAAAAATGAAACTTGTTCCCATATGGCAACATTTAAATATATCGGCAACATTGTTACTAATAACAATTAAATTAACTATTCAAATATGTCAAATTTCAACGAAGAATCAAATCCAACTCGGGAATTACCAATAAGTTTGCAAGGTATTGAAAAAATTCTTGTATGTTTAAACGATAATTACAAAATTTCGTTAAGTATTAGAGAAATAAGTAAAAAATCAAAATTATCTATGAGAGTAGTTAAGAATGTCCTATTACAATT
>JBHLLM010000300.1:0-4231 GCA_048885575.1 Candidatus Hermodarchaeota archaeon | reverse complement strand
ATTCCCACTTTTTTAGCGATATTATATGCTCTGTCTAAAGTTTCATAAGGAGTTCTTTTTATAGAAGGTTGCTTAAAATCAGGATGATAAGCAGAAAAGTGAGTCGGTGTGTCATCCCCTAGATTCTCAACAATCCACTTAGAGAGCAACTCAATTTCACCATCAGTATCGTTCAAATCAGGTATAATGAGGTTAGTAATTTCTACATGAATTCCACCCTTTTTAAATCGTATAGCAGTATCTAATACTGGTTGAACTGATTTAACGCCACAAATTGTTTTATAAAACTCATCTGACATAGATTTAATGTCTATATTAGCTGCATCTATTCCAGCTTCTATTAACTCTTTCGAAGCTTCTAGTGTAGAATAACCGTTAGTTACCAGTATAGTCTTTATATCTTCTTTCTTAAGCAAATGATTGGTGTCTAATATCCATTCGTGCCAAATAAGTGGTTCATTATAGGTATAGGCTAGGGTTTTAGCTCCACTTTTAACCACTCTTTTTACTAATTGTTCTGGTGTCATTTCAACTAATGACATTTCGCGACCTTCGTATCCCTTAAGGTCATAAAATCCATCTTTTCCGTTATCTGTTGGATTTGCTTGGCTAATAGACCAGTTTTGACAATTTTGACACTTAAAAGAACACCCGATTGAAGCAATCGAATAAGCTATAGCACCTGGCCAAAAATTATAGAGGGGTTTCTTCTCAATAGGGTCTAAACTACCGGATGATATCATAGAACCATAAATCAAAGAGTATAATTCTCCGTCAAAATTTTTTCTTGTTCTACATATCCCCACTTTATCAGGTAGAATTGTGCATTCATTAGCACATACATGGCATTTCACTTTACTTTCGTTAAGTTTATCAAATAATCTTGCTTTTACTCTCATTCAAAATCCCTATATTAAGAAAATATTCGCTAAATCATTCTCTAAATATATAATAGATAAGAAATTTTATATTTCTTATAGATTTAAAATGCATTATTCAAAATGAAACGGAATTATTTAAAATGTTAAGAGTAGAAGAAACTCTTTCTAAGTTTAGAGAAGATTTTAATTGTGCTCAGTCTATCTTCGGTACTTATGCACCTCGTTATGGATTAGATCAGGATAAAGCGTTAAAAATATCTACTGGATTTGGAGGAGGAATGGCCCGTAGTGGTCGAACATGTGGTGCTGTGACTGGAGCTTATATGGCTATTGGATTAAAAAATGGGATGGGGTTAGACAAGGTGAAGGAAGCGAAAGAAAAAACATATCAGCTTATAAGTGAGTTCTCTAAAAAATTTCAAGAAAGAAATGGTTCGATGATTTGTAAGGAAATACTTGGTTGCGAGATTAACACTCCAGAAGGTATGGATTACTTCAATCAAAACGAATTATTAGAAAAAAAGTGTATTCAGTGTGTGAAGAGTGCCGCTGAGATTTTAGAGGAAATTTTACTCTAACTAATAATAAAAATAACTGATCTTCCTTTATATTTATGACTGAAGAAAAAGAGGAGTATACTCGTGAAGAATTAGAGGAACTCTTACAAAACAAACTACTTTATTTGAAGGAATTGGAGCAAATTGGTAAAGACTCCAACTTTATCCAAGAATTGAGTGATATTGCTTTAATTCAGTTACAATTAGAACTATTTGAGGAATCTGAAAAGAATTACATCCTATGTTTGAAACATTTCGAATTACAGAAAGATAGATTAGGGCAAGCTGCTGTTTATGGTTTGCTTGCGACGCTTTATTTTAAAAAGGGTGATTTCCAGAAATCAATTAAATTCTACCAAAATGCATTCGAAATTTACGATGAATTAAAGCAGTTTCAAGAGCAAATCACTTGCTTAAAAGGTATTGGTAACAATTTCATCAAATTAAACCAATATGATGAAGCTTGTGATATTTTACTTGAATGTAGCGCTTTATGCTCCGATAACAACGATATTTACAATTTACTAGATTGCTTAGGTAATTTAATACAAATATATGAAAAACAGGAAAATTGGGACATAGTTTACGAACTATATTTAAAATCTCTTGAAGCCTTTAAAGAAATAGAAGATAATAAAGGTGTCATTGTTTCCTATTTTAATCTAGGTATTTTAAAAAAAAAAGAGAATGAATTTAATCAAGCAATTACCTATTTCAAAAGAGGAACAAATAAAGCAATTGATTCTAGTTATATTGAATTAATTTTAAAAGGACTTAGTTATGTTGGGGAGATTTTGGTTTATCAAGGCCAAATGAATGAAGCAAAAGAAACTTATATTAAAGCTTTGAACTTTGCCGAAGAAATAAAAGCAAAAAATTCAATTCTCCAAATAAGAATCCTTTTAAATTCATTAGGATTAGATGAGGAAGAAATAACCAAGGAATTAAGTATTTATCGCAACCTTAGAAAGAACGATAATCACGAAAAAATTAAATGATAATCGAGTTTAAGCTGATTTTTTAAAAAATTATAAATGAACGAATTTTCATTTTTAATTAAAGGATTATAAATTAAACATCGCTTTGTAATGAATAATTGTCCATTCTGTAAGGAACCAATCAAGAATTATTGGAATTATTGCCGTAATTGCAACAAACCATTAATTACAAATGTAACCGAAGAACTTAATAAAAGATTATTTTCTTCTCAAAATGAGACTTCTTATCACTCAAACGATTTAAAAAGAGAAGAAGATTATTACGATATCAATCTTATTGATGATGTTTCTATCGAACTTGAGTTAATTCAACTAGAAGACCAACTTACTGAAAGTGAGAAATTAGGAAAAGATATGGGCAATCTTCTCTTGAAAAAAGCTAGTTTGTTTTATAAAAAAAGAGATTTTCCAAAAGCTTTAAAAAATTTAGATTTAGCTTTGGAAAACTTTCTTGAGGAAGAAGATATCAAAAATGTAATCATATCTCATAATGAATTAGGATTAATTCACGAGGAAACGGGATTCTTTGATCAAGCTATCTATCATTTTGATAGAGCTCTTAACTATTTAGACGAACTTAGCGATAATACAAAAAAAATCTATGTTCTCAATAATTTGGGAAATGTATATTATTTAATAAATGATTTAGAAAACTCATACAAATATTATCAAGAGGCTTTAAGCCTAGCTGATAGGGAAAATTTGGAAATAGACGCGATAAAAACTTCTAGTAATTTAGTCGAAGTTTTGCTATCATTAAAAGATTTTAATCGCGTTAAGAGAATATTAAAAAGAAACTTAGAATTCTTTACCAAAATAAACGATGCTTATGGAGTTATCCAAACACGCATAAAGTATGGAAAATTATATTATCATCTTGGAGAAGACTATTACGATCAGGCATATAAGTGCTTAATAAGTGTAATAGAGCTAATTAATACACTTAAAAGTCAAATGTCTCTTATCACGCAGAAGAAATTAGAATGGGAGTGTTTTCTCTATTTAGGTCACTTATATTCTTTATGGGATAATGATTTAGAGGCAGAAGATTACTTTTTAAGAAGTTTGGAGGCAGTGAGAACATTTGAAGTTCAAGAAAACATTAAGGAAGGAATAGTATTAGAAGCGATAGCAAAGTTTTATTCTCTAAAAGGAGAGGATGGTAAAGCTATCGATTACTATAGTTATTCAAAAGACATTTATAAAAAATTTGGAGATAAGTTAAAGATAGCTGAAATGAAATATCATGTAGCGACAATTTTCCAAGATTATATTCAAAATGAGCAAAAAGCTATATTATATTATGAAGAGGCCTTAGAAATATTTGAAAGCTTGAATAATGCAAAGATGGCTGCAACAATTCTTCATAAATTAGGAGATATTTATGTATCTAAACAATTATTTGAGCCAGCTTTATCTAACTTTGAAAGAGCAAAAGAATTTTATACTGACATAGAAGATGAATACAATAAAAACATCGTAACCGAAAAAATAAACTCATTAAAAGATAATGATTTGGATATATCTAATCTTTAGTTTTCCCGCCTAACTTATCTATTATCCAATCTAATGAAAGGAATGATTTTCCGTTTTTCTGGCAAAGAAAGAACAATACGCCTAAAATGGCTATATAGAGTATTAAATATGGAATAAACAAAAAAAATAGTACGTTTTGATATAGAATTAATAAAAAAAAGAATTGAAGGAAAAATATTGTAATTGAGTGTCTGCCATACAAATTTAAAATATGATAAATTTTCCCGTTCTTTCGTAAAACATCTGAATAATAATAAAA
>JBHLLM010000299.1:0-4232 GCA_048885575.1 Candidatus Hermodarchaeota archaeon | reverse complement strand
ACGGAAAATACAAAAGTTCACCCAAAAGTAGATTATGTCGTATCTGATACAGATCTAAATGCGACCGAAGCGGTTTCTAAGTATCTATACTTTGATGGGCAGGTACCAGAATCGACAATTAAGAGAGTTTTTTCAGCCGGATTATTAGGTAAAAAAACAAGACGTAGAATAGTCCCAACAAGATGGAGTATTACTGCCGTTGACGACATTATCTCTAAAGGACTCATCAAAGAAATCAAGCAATTTCCAGAGATTAACGATTACCAAATATTTGAAAGCACTTATCTTGATAACCATTTTAAAATTCTTCTTTTTCCTGGTAAATTTACATACGAGATGAACGAAGTCTGGGCTCCTAATACTTTATGGAATATCTCACTTGATGGAGATTCCCGCAGTTTAAAACCTCAAATTATGACAGATTTTGAATTTTATAATGGTCGAAAAAATTATGCAAGCAATATCACTGGTGCTTACTATGCTGCACGAAAAGAGGTTTGCGAATACTTATATAAAATCGGAAGACAAGCAAGGGTTCTAATCTTTCGAGAAGTACAAGGAGGTTATGTAGTTCCATTAGGTGTCTGGGTTATCCGAGAAACAGTAAAAAATGCGATGGAACAAGGAAATCCTTTGGTTCTTGATAATTTTGATGAATCAACTAAGAAGATGGCGGAGGGATTCATGGTGAGCTATAAATATTGGAAACAAAGTAGTAAACTAATAAATTTCATTAAAACTCAGAGCACGATCGATAATTTTTTATAAAGAGTCTAATTTTAAAACTTAATTTGTTCTTATTTTTGTTTAAATCTTTAAGGAACTGGTGAGTTATAAAAATGATTATCGATATGCATGTTCATCCTTTTTGCAAAGAGGCATATTGGGGTGATGATCTCAATTTTGTCGCTGATGTGTTACTTGGTACAAATAAAAAGGGGCGTCGTGCTATGTATAAATTTTATGAAGTTCTACAATCAAAAATATCAATCGACGATTATATAACTCAGATGGAACAATTCGGGATTGATAAAGCTGTAATTGTGTCTTATAATCTTACAACAGCTTACGGTGTATGTATCGTAACAAACGATAATATCGCTGATTTTGTTAAGATGTATCCAGATAAATTTATTGGATTTGCGTGTATTGATGTTCCTGCACCTGATGCGTTAGATCAGCTTGAGTATGCTGTCTCATCACTTGGACTTAAAGGTGTAAAGCTCATACCACCAGCGCAGAAGTTTGATATTTCTGATAAAAAATACGATCCCCTTTGGAAGAAAATGGTAGATTTTAACATTCCACTGTGGACACACACATCCCATTTAGTTTCGATAGTTGGCGCAATATCTAAATATGGGCATCCAATGCTAATAGACGAGTTAGCATCGAGACATCAAGATTTAACAATCATAATGGGACATATGGGAATTCCATGGTTTTGGGATGCTTGGGGTGTAGTTATTAGACACCCAAATGTCTATATTGATATTTCTACATATCCTGAACTATATCAGTGGTTTCCTTTTGAAGCTTTTTCTAAATTTAATGCAGAAGATAAAGTTTTATTTGCTTCAGATCATCCTTTAGTCCACTGGAATAAAATAGTGCCTGCTGCGCAAAATCTACCAATTTCAGAAGGATTTAAAGAAGCCATTTTATTTAAAAATGCTCTGAAACTATTAAAAAAATAACACATTTTGTATCGGTTCTAAATTCCTTAAATTTGAACTTAAAACCGATTCAGTATATATAGCATTTTGTTTTATAGAATTTAATGAAAAGAAGATATTTGATTCTCACTAAAATCGCAATTTTCCTCACTTTTTCTCTGATAGTTTTCTTCTCTTTAAAAGATTATTTACTTTATAAGCAGCTATACGAATGGTATTCATATGAATTAACTTTAATGCGGGCTAAATTGCTTATTTTTTTAAATATTGACTTTTTCCTCTTAGTATTTGTAATTAAAATCAGTCTTTTTAAAAAATTGTATCTTATTCTTATCATTTTTGGAATAACAGCGTGGCTTATCTCTCACTTTAATTCTATCCTTAATTTAAACTTACTTTCAAATGTCCTTGAGGACATTTTAGAATTAATATTGTTTATATCAACCTCTATTGTTCCTTCTGGTCTATTAATCATAATAGTATATTATATAAAGAAGTATACTACAAAATTTGAAGGAAAAGTTATTGGTAAATATCATGTCCACGAGGGATTGTTTGGGTTATTATTAATTGGATTAGGTATTATGTTTTTTACATATCGGACTTACTTAATTCAGTTTGAGATTTTTTTAAAGGAATTTAAAGTATATTTAGCGATAATAATGATTCTCCTTTATTTTTTCTTATTCTTTGGTGGTTTTTTCATTCTTAGAGATTTTAATGACTTAATCCGCTTGAGATTCATAAAAAAAATACCAATTTCTCAAAAAAAGCCAAAACAAAACGCTTCTATTTTCAATTCAATAAATCACGAGAATATTTCCTTTTTCAGAAAATCAAAACTTTTTATTTTTCCAATAGGTGTATTATTAACAGCTATATCATTTAGTATGGTAATATATAGCACAAAATTCATCCATAAGGATGCCCTAACATCAAAAGAAGCAATTAATCTTGGTTATTTATTAAGTATTTTTGCAGGGGCAATAATAGGTTATGATTGGGTAAGAGTTTTTAAGCAGTTCTACCCTATTCAATATGAGGAAATAGAGTTTAAGATAATAAATTTACTGAATTCTGACTCTTAAATTAATTGATTATTATGATCTGGGAAACTTCTATAAATAAAATGACGGGTACTAAGTATCCTTTAATTATGGCTGCATTTGCAGGCTTAGGTCGAACTGAATTTGCCGCCTCATTTTCAAATGCTGGAGGATTAGGAATTATAACTGCTTTAAACTATAAATTAACCTCTTTCAAGTCAGAGTTAATAAAAATGCAATCATTAACAGATAAACCATTTGGTATTAATTTGACTGTTTTACCTCCAGGAGTAAGAGCATTCGATCCTCTTAGTAATGTTACTAAAGAAGATTACTTTAAGTATTTGGAAATTGCTATCGATGAAGGGGTGGAGGTTTTTACCACTTCGGCTTACCAAGCAACACACATAGGAGAAAGAATAATTGAAGCGGGGTGTCATTGGTTTCATAAATGTGCATTAATTAGACACGCAATATCAGCGGAGAGAACCGGTGCAAGTGCTATTACCCTAATAGGAATGGAAGCATCAGGTTTTAAAAATCCTTTTCAACACACTACTTTGGTCAATATTACTTTAGCTAAACGAATACTTAAGACTCCATTAATAGCAGCGGGTGGAATTGGTGATGCACGTGGTTTTTTAGGGGCATTAGGAATGGGAGCAGAGGGAGTTTGCTTAGGTTCAGCGATTCTTACTACAAAAGAAAGTCCTGCTTCCCGAGAAAGAAAGGAAAGATGGTTGGAGATGAATGTACTATCTGAAGATTATCATCGCCAACTCTATCATCGAGAATTAAGAGGTACAAGGGTACTCTCGGCAGCTATTGCTCACCAGAAAAAACTTACTTCCATACATGGATTCATCGAAACAATGATGGGCGAAGCAGCAGAAATTCTAACATCATGGGGCTTTAAAAAAGATAAGATTACAGTTCTTCCTAAAAAATTTCATAAATAAAACATTTTTTGTTAAAACAAATTTAATTGATAATATTTTTAAATATCCTAGTAGTAAATTATTATTATTAAACTAAATAGTATCAATTTTTAACAATATAAAAAAAAATTAGGTGAATTTATGGCTTTAGCAGGCGAAAAAGTTGGAATTCCTAGCGCAGAAGAGGCTCCCATGATTGTAATGGCGCGATATAGACAACCAATAGCTGGAATTTTATCAATCATTCTTGTATTTGCAATCAGCATCGTAACTTGGTGGATTTTCTTCGATCCAAGATGGCATAATCCTAATCCAAATCCTGATGTTAAAATGGAAGTTACTGCTTGGGCTACTGTTATAGGTGGTTTTGGATTGGTAGGTGTTGTGTGGGCAATTTGGTTTGAGAATTGGCCTTATTATAATTGGTTCCGCACTCCTTGGAAAGTTGGGTTAGTAGGAACTGCAATTAATTTTGTAGTAATCTTGATATTTTCACTTTTACTTTTACCATGGTTTACATCAATTTATGGCAGTGAAATTATCGCAAGGGGCCTTCCAGATGATCCTTATAT
>JBHLLM010000298.1:0-4257 GCA_048885575.1 Candidatus Hermodarchaeota archaeon | reverse complement strand
ATTAACGATTTTAGATATTTCAACGAAAACATATTAAATTACAAATTCTACTTTATGGTGATTAATCCACAAAATTTAAAGCATATTGTGGATGCAATTTTTAATCAACAATAAAACTTCTAAATACTTAATAAACAACACCCCTTGGACTCAGAATTATCTTCTAGAGATGAAGAATTTAAAACTAATACCTTATTTTTTTAAATGCTGAGTAAGTATATATATAGATGAAATTACTCTTTAATTTTATAATAGGATGAAGAAATGGCGATTTAAAAAGTGACTTATATTAAAAAAATCTCGATGACTGGATTTAAATCATTTGGTGATCGTACGGTGACGATAAGATTATCTTCAGGGTTCACATGTATTGTTGGACCTAATGGTGCTGGAAAATCAAATATTATTGATGCTTTAACCTTTGCTTTAGGAAGGTTGAGTAAAAAAACTATGAGAGCTAAAAGTCTTGAAGATCTGATTTTTGCTGGTTCTAGAGGTAAAAATCCTTCAAATAGAGCCTCAGTCACCTTGTATTTCGATAATTCAGAAAAAGTTTTTCCTGGAGGAACTGACACTTTTGATGTAACTAGAACAATCCAAAGAGGAGGGGGTGGGGGTTATAAAATGAATGGAAAAAGCGCTACAAGACAACAAATTCTTAACGCTCTCGCAGCTGCAAATGTGGATCCAGATGGTAGTAACCAATTCGTTCTACAGGGAAAAATAGTAGAGATGACTCACATGAATCCTGAATCTCGGAGAGTATTTATAGAAGATCTTATAGGACTTCAGAAATACGATGAGATGAAAGATGCGACGATGAAAGAGTTAGAGAAAGCAGAACGAGATCTAGGACAGTTTGAAGCAATTTTCAAAGAAGTATCAGCTCAATTAAAGAAAGTGGAAAAGGAAAAACATGATGCCTTAGCTTGGAAGGAATTGGACGAAAAGATCAAACTATATAACGCCCAATTAATTGCTTTGAAGATTGAAAAGTTGAGGGAAGAAGAGACTGAATTGGAAGCAAAAATAGAAGAATCCAACTCAGCTATCGAAGAATTACAAGAGAAAATTACCCGACAAGATGAACTTTTGAAACAAGAATCCTTAGTAATGGAAAATATTCAAAAAACTATATCTGAAAAAGAAAAAGAAAGAGAATTGATAAATGAAAGCATCACTCAGCTTAAAACGCAGCAATCCTCAAATCAAACATCTTTAAATCTAGCTAAAAAATCAATCGAAAAGGTATCTCAAGAAATAAAAACATTGGAAAATCTACAAATGGCTCTTGAAGAAACTCAAACATATGATTCTTTAATTGAATCAGAATCAAAGGTTGTAACAGAGACTGAAAATCTTATTGAGAACGCAAAAGGTGAAATAGAAACTAAGCAACAGAAGCAAGCCGAAATCGATGTTAACATAAAAAATAATAACGATACGCAATCGGTTTATAAAGCAGAGATTTCTACAATTAAACAGAATATTTCCTCGAATAAAGCTCAAATAAAAGTTCTAAAAGAAAATATTAAAAAGAACGAAGATAAGAAAAAAAAGTTAGAAATAGAACTTAGTAAATTGAAAGGGGAATCTGAAAGCATTGAAGAAGCAATAAATAATAAAAATAAAGAAACTGAATTAATAAGAAAAGACATAAGCGACTTGAATATACAAATTTCCAAAGAAAACGATAATCAACAGGAATTAGAAAAATTAATAAATGCTTTAATAGAGGAAAAAAACCAATTAAATTCGAAAATTGCTGATTTCAAATCTACGCTATCTGCTCTAAATACTGAAATTAATATGAACTCAAGTAGAATAGAAAAGCTAAATTCGAACAAAATAGCAACAGAGAATAAAATTAAAGAATTAAGTAAAGGAAAAGATACAGAAGTAGTATTAAGAGAATTATTAAAAGAGAGAGAATCCTTTCTTCGGGGCATAAACGATCTTAAGACTCAAATTAAAGAAGAAGATTCTATTTACAGAAAGAATGAACAAGATTTAGAATTATTATTAATGAAACAAGATTCAATTGAATCAGAAATCTATGATAATAAAACAAAAATAGAAAATATCAATACAAAATTAAAATTACTAAAAAGAGAATTAACAAATCTTGAAAGAGAAAAGCGTGATTTAGATTTAAAATCGTCCACATTAAGCGATAGTTTAACCAAAGCCGACAATGAATCAAATAAGCTAAATACGAAAAAAGAGAATATCCAGAGACGGATGGGTGAACTTAATACAGAAAAAGATAATTTAGTGGCTAAAATTGAAAATACAGAGAAAGAATATGAACGAAACACGGAAGACATTACCGGAATTCTACAAATCTTAAATATGTTGACTCAGAACATCAATATATCTGTTGAATCGATTAAAAGCAACATCCAACAATCAAATGCAGAGGCAATTGAAACATCAGCTGTAAACTTTAAACAATTTGTCTTAGATATAGTTGATATCATGAAAACTGTTGAAGATGTTAGCTCTGAAGCCGAAGCAGAACAAAAGTCTGAATCATCTGAAATGTCTGAAACCCTCAAATCAATTCTTCAAACATTAACACTCTTCACAGAAAATGTCGATACAACAATAGATCAATTAATAGATAGTGTAAAAGAATCAGCAGATATAGAGATACAGCAATCCACTTCTACATTTGATAGTTTCGTTCAGGATTTAATGGAAATTTTAGAAAATGTTTATCTATCTCTAAGAAAACTAACTATGTCAAAATCGCAGGAATTATATAAGCAGCTTGAAGAAATCACAGAAAATATCAATTCCCAGAATAACGACTTGAATATGATAGATCAAGATTTAACAAGGATAAACACTCAAAATAAACATGATTCAGAAGATATGGCAGCAAATATCAGGAGATTAGAAGAAGTCAATAAGAGAATTAATGAAATAAATGAAAAAATTGAAAGATCTGAAAGTGAGATTAACCAAAGAAATCTTATAATAACTGAAAAGCAAAAAGAAAATTTCAAGATAGCTATTGAAAATTTAAAAAAAAATAAAGAAGAATATTGGGATAAGATATCTAAAATCAAAGATGATATGGATATAAAGCAAAAGGCATTAGACGATTTACAAATAAAATTGCAAGAACTTCAGGGAATTCAGACCTTCTATGAAAATATTATAGATATTGAAAAAAATATACAAGAGTTAACTACTACTATCGATGAAAAGAAAAAAGTTATAATTACTATAGAAGAAAGTATCAAAAGCCTTAAACTTGAACAAGATACTCTAACTACCAAAATTGAGAGTAAAATTTCGGAAAAAAATAACTTTTGGGAAAATACTGAGAAGCTTAGAGCGCAAATCGACACTCAGAATAAGAAATTACAATCTACAATGGATAAGTTAAGGGCTCTCGAAAATGTTATGATGATTATCAATTCAATTGAAGAGCTATCAAAAGAAAACATTGAAGCAAATTCGAGTGTTAATCAATGCAATCACGACATAGAAAATTTAAATTCACAGGTGGACCAGGTGCAAAAGAAGGTTGATGAGGTACAGGTCATAATAGATTCTTTAAGAGATGAAAAAAATAAAGAATTAGAGGAACAAAAGAAAGCACAGAAAGAGTTAAATAAACTAAATAAAGATCTTCAAAAATCTCAATCCAAGCTTAACGAATTGAATAAGAACAAGGAAAGAGAGCAAAAAATCATCTCTCTAAATGAAGACATAAAGACTACTGAAAAACAAATAGAAATTATATTGAAAGATATAGAAAAAGTTGAAATCGAACTGAAACAAGAAGATGCTAAGAAGAGTATTAAACAGGAAGAAATAAACAAAGAAATACAAGCAAAAGATTTATCATGGAAAAAGCAAAAGAATTATCAAAAACAAATAAATGATTTAAAAGCCGATCACTCGATGGAAAAGTCTAAATTAAATAATTATGAATCTAAAAAAGTAATAACTACAGATCAAATCGAAACCCTATATCAACGATCTAAAGATTACGGTGCTTTACCTCCAGTTACTGACGATTTATCAGAATCAGGATTGCAATCAGATATCTCTACCGCTGATAACAAGAAAAAAGCTTTAGAACCCGTCAATTTAAAGGCTATTAAGCAGTATGATACTGTAAAGGAACGTTTTGATGAAATTGATATGAGGAGGCAAACGATACAAAGGGAAAGAAAATCAATTCTTGATGCAATTGACAAGATAGAGTTAGAGAAAACTAGAACATTCATGAAAGCCTAT
>JBHLLM010000297.1:0-4258 GCA_048885575.1 Candidatus Hermodarchaeota archaeon | reverse complement strand
AGCTTATTTAAAATTAATCGTAAAATTTGGGCCTCAAATTGGTCTCATAGGCATTGTTGTTTCGCTGCCGGTTTAGGATCTTTTGGATTATCAGATGGGTTCATCAACGCACGGGGAAAAGCGATGAGATGTGGAAGTATCGTTATAGATTACGATTTGCCTTCTGATGCTATTAATAGACCTTCCGATCCATACGATTATTGTATTAATTGTGGGGATTGTATCGAGCGTTGTCCTGTTAATGCTATAAGCTTTGAAAGCCGTCACGATAAAATGGTGTGTTCGAAACATGTTATGGGAACAATCCCTTATATTAAAGAACATTATGGAATCAATATTTTTGCATGCGGTCTATGCCAAGTAGGTGTGTCTTGTTCAAATAATATTCCAGAGAAATAGATAGAAAAAGAATTTATTTAGAATATGTTCCAAATTGAGGGAAGCTATTTAACTGATCCGAATTAAAGACAGGTCCATCCTTACAAACGGTGATATCATTATATTCTCCTATACAACAAGAACCGCAAATTCCTAGCCCACATTTCATTTTTCTTTCTAAACTGGCTTGAATTTCAATATTTTTTGAATTAGCTAATTCTAGGACTTTTTTCATCATAACTTCAGGTCCACATGTTACAATCAAATCAAAGTTCTCTTTATTAATTAAATCTTCGACTGGATCAGTTACAACACATTTCTTGCCAATAGATCCATCTTCTGTTGTACACATAGCATCCGGAATTAACTTTAATAATCTATCTGCGAAAATCAAAGATTCTTCATCCTTAGCTCCAATCGCGACTTGAACAATTATGTTTTTCTGCTTTAAAATATCTAATAATGTAGTTAAAGCTGCGATTCCCATTCCTCCTCCGACAACAAGGATATTATTAGAATCTTCATAAATAAATGAATTACCAAAAGGACCTCTTATTCCAATTGAGTCCCCTACACTTAATTCGAACAGTTTGGCCGTTCCTTCACCGACTTTTTTAACAGTTATTTCAATGATGTCACCTTTTATACTAGAGATGGACATAGGGAGAAAATCAATATCAGGAAGCCATAATATAACAAACATTCCTGGTTTGTATGCATCTGCAATCCTAGAGTTTCTAACTAAAAAACTTTTTATTTCCGAGGAGTGTTCAGTGATAGATTCAATTTTTACTATATCCGTTTTGTTTCTGGTCAGATCTAAAATAAGTTCCTTCATAGTATGTTTTAAAGATTCCTTTTCTATGAATCCTTTTTCGACGGCTATATCCAACACCTCTTTACCTTTTTCTGTTCTAATAATAACAGTGTTCCACCCCTCTTTACTGCCAAACTTTCCGATTGATAAATCTGCAAATGATGCGGTGTAATCAGAACAAGAAAAACAAGCTTTTCTAACCGCTTTATCGTATAAATAGTTTAACGGGATATCCTTTATAGTTGAATTACAGTGCATTACCATTTTAAAATTCTCTTTATCAGTATCGATTTTATTTATCTCGCTTGAATTGATCCCGTACTCTTTAAAAACCATCTCTAATAACTGATTATAATATGCTCCAAAACAGAAGGTTCCGATAGCCAAAGACACTAAATCGTATGCCTCGTAATCGAATGCGGGATGGTTCTGTAACTTCCTTAGAGCTTGAATCTGACAAGGAGTTCCTACGATGGCAATATTTACATTTTCTCGGTTGATAGCATCTCCTAAAAGTGAAAGCGTTGGACCTTGGCTTGGTTTATATCCAGCTCCTTTGAAAATATCTTGCGAATTTTGAGCGATCATAGGAAATGGTCTAAAATTATCGTCTTTATCAGTAATGATCGAAGCATCGATTAAACCATTTTCCATTGCTAACCACAATAATCCTGATAACGGTCCAACATTATCTGGTACGCTCTCTCTGGCTTTATCTGTAAGCTTTATTGAAGCAATTTCTAGATAGTGGCCTAAAATCTTATCTTGTTTTTTTCCAAAAACCCATTTGTCTAATAGTGATAAAGGAATAACTTCAGTTTCAGTTTTTGGACAAATATTATAACAAAGACCATAACCATCTTTACAAGTGTTAACATCTTTACAAGAACCATCTTCAATGGGAATCTCCTTTTCTTTATCAAATTGAATGTTTGCACAGAAAGCTCCGCACGCTCCACAATACACGCATTTTCCAGTTTGAATTACTTCTTCAGATAATTCCTTCCATCCTTTCTGAATTTTTCCTATGTGCACTTAATTTTTCTCCTCCTTTGATTTACTAAAGTATTTCTCTGCTTCATGTTTTCCTAATTCAAACGCTTCTAAATTTTGATTAATTGTTGATTTCGGGACGAATTTTTTAATGGTTTCAATAGCTGATTGTTCAGAAAAAATTCTTGAAAGGCTAGTAAAGACTCCAAACAGAATAGAATTTCCAAACACCATATTATTGAAGACTTCCACAGCTATTTTTTGGATCGGAATACCAATTGCTTTACCAATTTGTTTTGCAGCTCGAAATGATTGAATTGTAGAAGTATCCCATATCAGATATCCTGTGTTTTCGTCCTTTTTGAGTTGTTCTGGTTTTACATTTTTAGCGGCTTCCTCTGAAAGAACAACCAAGAAATCGTAAGGTTCCATAGCTTTAGGATAATCTATCGATTTTATATTCTTATCTAAATCTATAACCACTTCAGCCCAACACTTTCCTCCTCGAGCAGAAGATCCGTATGCTTCAGTTTGTGTAGCTGCTAAGTTTCCATATAATGAACTCGCATTTATTATCATTTTAGAGAGAGTTATTACTCCTTGCCCGCCATATCCAACAATTCTAACTTCATATCTACTCATTTTTAATCATCTCCCATCGCGACTTTATGAATCTTGGCATATACTTCTGAGTATTCGGGTTTGCTAGTATCGTAGTGGAATTCACCAATAACATATCGATTAAGAAGTTCATTATCATCCATAAACTTTGCTTGATTTTTTCTTATAGTGTTTCTTTTTATCCATTCTATCATTTTTCCTCCAGTATCCATTTTATTGCCTGGAAGACCCAAATTTTCGGCACCGAGATTATCAAGATTTTTACTCCCAAAATATGTTAAACAAGGCGTAATGACTTCAATCACTGAAGTACCTTTATGGTTTAAGGCTTTTTTGAAGTATTTCAAAAATGTTCGTGGGTGTGCTACTGTGGTTCTAGCGATATATGTGGCACCAGCAGCTAATGCTAGTTTCACGGCATCGCTTCTTTCTTCGAATACTTTGTAAGGAGTAGTTGTGCTTTTTGCCCCATACAAAGTAGTAGGAGCACTTTGACCCCCCGTCATTCCATATATGCTATTATTAAATATGAGGATGGTACAATCAACATTTCTTCGACAGATATGAATAAAGTGATTTCCTCCAATTCCTAAACAATCTCCATCACCTGTAAAAACAATAGGTTTCAAGTTAGGATTCGCCATTTTCACTCCCGTTGCTACTGCTGGAGCACGACCGTGAAGTGTAGTAATCTTTTGAGCTTTATGATGAGCTAATGTTATTATTTGGGTATAGCACCCAATACCAATAATTAAAGGATACAATTTTGGATCTAGTTTCTCATCCTCAAACATGCGAGTAAAAAGATGACCTATAATACCATACCCGCACCCAGCACAAAAGAGGGAATTATATTTGCCATATAGATATCCTCCATATGAATATTGAATGTAAGGTTGAACTGGTTTTTCTGTTGGATATCGCGGACCTAAATCTGACATTATTTTGATACCTCCTTTATAACATTTAATATATCATCTGGATGATGGAAAATACCCACTTTTGGGATTTTAATCATCGGAGTTTCAGGCTCTTTGACTCTTTCTACTTGCTCCGCGATAAACCCTGTATAATTTAACTCAGGTATAATAATTGCCTTCGAATCTTTAACGATACTTTTTATTTTCTCATCAGGAAATGGCCAAACGGTTATTAACCTAAATACACCAACTTTTATTCCCATATCTCGAGCTTCATCGACTGCTCGATAACTAGCTCTCACTGGTAGACCGTATGCAATTATTACGATATCCGCATCTTCTAATCGATATTCTTCGGTTAATGATATTTTGTCAATATTTGATTTTACTTTTTCAATCAATGTTTCCATAAATGATAAGATATTAGATGTTGGAAGACCTTGTGTTGTATGAGGTAATTGTAAAGCTGTGGGTGGGTAATAATCTGTGCCTATTATTGGAGGTTTAGGGATGACATACGCTCCAGTCT
>JBHLLM010000296.1:0-4262 GCA_048885575.1 Candidatus Hermodarchaeota archaeon | reverse complement strand
TCTGGTTTAAGCGGATCATACATATCAGAAAGGGCAGAACAAAGAAAACTGAAATTAAAGTTAGACAGAGCAATGGTATTATTTGAAGAGAAGAAAAAAAATGAGGAAGAAATTAAAGTTGAAAACAAAGAAATTGAAAAAGCAATGATCACAGTAAATCTTAATCGTAAAACTGAGAAAAAAAAAAGAGCGATAAAGAAACCAAGCAATGCGGAGAAAAAAGTAAAAACTCTACAAGAAAAAGCAGAAAGATTTGCAATCATAGTTGTTGCACTTGTAAATGGTATTGCCCCTTTCTTAGGAGGTTTATTTCCACTTTTTCCATTCTTTTTTATAGAAAAAGCAATTTTTGAGACTTTTATCTATTCTTTTCTAATAATCTTTATTTGTATTGTTCTACTCGGAAGTTTCATAGGTTTTATTTCGGAAGAGTCAATACTAAAATCCATTCTTCAAATGCTGGCTGCTTTTGGGATAACTATGATTATATCTATTTTCCTATTGAATTAAGATAAGATTTTTTTTATTATCGAAAAATTCATATTTTTACGATAATTTTTCTACAAAAAAATAAATTATTTTACTGATTTAAATTGAAAGCTTTTGTAGGGATTGATATTGGATCTCTAGCGACAAAGATCGCTCTTCTAAGTAAAGGAAAATTAATTGACCACCGAACAGAAAGATCTACATATGATTTCAAAAGAATAGGGCATAATTTATTCGACGATCTTCTAAAAAAAAATAACTTAAACAAAAATGAGGTTTTTTTGATGAGTACAGGTTACGGCAGAAATACAATCGACATCGCAGATGACCGGGTAACTGAAATAACTGCTCACGCAAAGGGTACACAATTTTTCTTTCCAGATGTCCACTCGGTTATCGATATCGGAGGTCAAGATAGCAAAGCAATTGTTATATCAATGAAAACGGGAAATGTCGTTGATTTTCAAATGAATGATAAGTGTGCTGCAGGGACAGGTAGGTTCTTAGAAGTTATGGCTCACGCTTTAGAGGTTCCTATTGATCAGTTTGGAGATTTAGCTTTAAAATCTAATAAATCTGCTTCAATTAGTTCCACATGTACAGTTTTTGCAGAAAGCGAGGTAATTAGCTTGTTTGCGAGAGGTGCCTCCAAAGAAGAAATAGCTAGTGGGATTCACAGATCAATTGCGAGAAGAGTTGCTGGAATGGCAAAACGCATAGGGGTCGGTCCTAAATTAGTATTTTGCGGTGGAGTTGCTCAAAATCCTGCAGTGAAAAAATACTTAGAAGAAGAACTTGGGTATGAAATCGAAACACCTCAATTTCCTCAACTGACAGGAGCTATAGGTGCCGCTTTAATCGCTCAAGAAAACAATCCTAACTGAAGCAACTTAATTTCTCAATATATAATATTATTATCTATATTTTAAGTCGGTAAACTTTTATATAGAATTAACATTTTTCTGTTAAATACATCTATGTCACAGAATTTAAATTATGGATGATTTAAGTTTATTATCTGATTTCTCTTTATTTCTCAAGGAAAAAAAGCTAGAAGGAGTTAAAATTGTCGCCTATTTAGCTCACGATAATATACCCGAAGAACTGATTGATGCAGCTGATTTTTTCCCTTTAAGGTTGATGTTTGGAGGGAATGACGATCTAATGGACGCAAGTCACAATTTTTTACCTCCTTCAACTTGTGCCTTCGCTCAATCTTGTATTGGATTGTTCTCAACAAAACCAAATGCATTTCAGTTTTTAGATCTAGTAGATTATTTTATCGTGTCTAATCATTGTGTTTCAGATGTATGTGTTTCAGAAATAATTTCTAAATATTTTGATATCTCTCGGTTAAATTTTTATGTCCCATATACGAAGAATGAAAACAGCCTGAAATATTTTAAATTAGAATTACAAGATTTAAGGAATAGACTTGAAGATATCATAGGAACAAAAATATCTGACGAGAAATTACTTAAGAGTATAAACAAGTATAACCAATTTAAAAAAACCTTGCTAAAAGTTAATGAGTTAGAAATTTCGGGATCTGAAAAATTAAAAGTAATACAAAAAGCTATGCTTTATGGTCCAGAATTTTTACCTGAATTACAAACTATTATTCAAAATTCCAAACATAGTCCACCCTCAATTTCAGAGAAATCTAAAGATGTTTTATTTACAGGTTGTTCGATCTTTATTAACGACAATATAGTTGATTTAATTGAGGAAGGAGGAGGTAATATAGTTTTCTTCGATACTTGGATTGGTAATCATTATTATTCACAAACTATAGATGATAGTATTTTGAAATCTGAAAAAAATCCGTTAGATATACTAGTTCTGAGGTTTAAAAATAACAGATACGGAGACCATTCAGTACCTAATTTCCTGGAATATAAAGTATCATTAATAGAAAATTATTATCACGATTATAAAAAAAAATATGGTAAAAAACTTGGTGTGATCAACCATATCATAAAATTTTGTGATCACATATCATTGATGTCCTCTTTCTTAAAAGATAGGTTACAGGAAAAAGGGATACAAGTTCTGAATTTAGAGAGAGATTATTCTCGAGCAAATAGGGGTCAGCTCTCTACAAGAATAGAAGCATATTTGGAGATGATGAAATGAGTTTAATTGCAGATGAGATTATACAATTCAGTAGTGTGTTACGCATCGCTTATAACTTGCTAGCAGGTCGTAATTATTTAAAAAGGAAAAAATTTAGAGAAAAAGAGAAATTAGTTGCTGTCACTTTACCTTTTTCGGATTTGGCTTTTGCAGCAGGTACAATCCCTGTTTTTCCAATAAGAATGCATCAATTTGAGATAAGTCAATACCTTACATACTTAGGTTCAGCTTCGAGCATCTTTGGTTGGAACACAGTATCTAATTTTCTAGGTTTTATTAGAAATCTCGGAATTAACGAATTAAGTAAAATAGTGGATAACATTATTGAAGATGTAATTGACGTTATAAATAAAAAATACAACGAGATGTATGATATTGGAATTGAGAATGGAATTTCAAGCGACTTTTGCTACGGGTTAAAAAGTCTTGTTGGAATGCATGTCACAAAAGGCAGCAATGTAGATGCTTGTCTTAATATTACGATTCGTTGTAGTGCTTATAATAAATATTTAGAATCATTGAAAGCTATTAACCAAGGCCCTAAACAAATATGGGTCGATATTCCACCTAGAAACATAGGAAACGCTATAGAGTTACTCACAGATAACATTGCAGATGCTTTAAACGAGTTCGAGAAGTTGACAGGGAAAAACGTAACAGATAATGACTTGAGGGAACATTTTAAAATTGGAAATCAAGTAAAAAAGTCGTATAAGAATATTATTTACGATATCAGCGCGTCTGATTTTTATCCGTGTAATCCTGCAACTTTTAGTGAAATTATGGCACTGTTAAGTATTACTTTTCAAGATTATAACTCTAATGCTACTCGATACAGGGACAACATCGTTTCGCTCGAAAAAGAAATGAGAGAAAGAATTAGAAAAAGAATTGGCCTAGATGTATCCAATATGCCTCGAATATTCGTAACCCCAATGTTCGGAGGATGGGAACCCAAAACTCACGAAATTCTTTATGAATTAGGTGGAAGAGCTTTATATGCAGATTGGGAATTGTTAAAATTATTAGAAGAAATTCCCACATCAAATCATTTAAATCCCGCTGAAGAGTATGCTCATTTTCTCATGAATGCTACAGAAACAGGAATTGGGTGCGATAATGACAAATTAACTGACTCTTATTTGAGAATGGCGAAAAATTTAAATGCTGATGGATTGATCTTTTTCCAACTGTTTGGATGTCATTCCATCTCAAACTGTTACACGATGTTAAGAGAAAAAGTAAGGCGAGAACTTGAAATACCGACTACAGCGATCACTTTTAATAAAATAGGAGAAAATGTAGAGCAAGTTAAAACTAGACTTGGAGCGTTTATGGAAATGTTCAAGTAATTTTCTACAATCATGGAATAATAAATTAATAAATAGAAACCTTACTTTCTAAGATATTGACGCCTTTGTCGAATTTCTCATTATCTTTATTGTGTTTTAGAATTTCCGATGATTTAGAAACATCTAAAATCCAAGACCAGTTATTTAAAAAATCATTATCGAATTTAATCAATTTATCTCTTTCAATTATCTGTTCATATTCACTTTTTGCGGATTTTACCATATTATTTCTATAAGAAGGTGATACTTGCTCCCTATCACCTATTCGTATAATATTTTCCAATT
>JBHLLM010000295.1:0-4275 GCA_048885575.1 Candidatus Hermodarchaeota archaeon | reverse complement strand
CCTTCAAGAACATAAGGTAAAAGGTTAATTAAAATGGAAGAATCGGAAAAGGAAAATTTGTTTTCCACTATTAAAGCAGTAATTGAAAGCATCTTTTGGGATAAACGCAATAATCCAAAGAACATTAAAATGCTTGATGAGTTCCACGCGAAATTAAATATAGGTCTTCATGTTGAGGAAAATTTTTATCTATGGGTTAATCTTGTCGCGGAAAATGGTAAAAATGTTATAAATAAAGGAAAGTTAGAAGAATACGACTTAGAAATAATAGCAACCCCAGAGGATTTGATGTATTTTTCTAATGGTGAAAACTCGACATTAAATATGATACTAAAAAAGAATAAATTTGGTGAAAGGAAGTTAAAATTTGATAAAAGCAGTACCGGTAAAAGAAATCTCGGATTACTGTTAAAATTACCTAAAATTCTTGTATTAGATAAAATTAAGCCACCTAAATAATTTTTCTTTCTCTTATTTAGCCTGTATCTTTTCTCGATCGAAATAATAATTATAGTTTAAGTCTCTAAATGTTGCTACTCTGATGTTATACTGATATAGTGTAATATTTATGATACTCGTTTTCTCATTTATCTCTATAACGATAAACGAGGGATTTTGGCTTGCTATAAAAGACCATGCCCCAGTAACACTTCCAGGATTAAGAAGTAAAATATGCTTTTTTGTCAGAACAATTTCTTCTTTATGAGTGTGTCCGGATATTAGAATATTATAATTTCTTTGAAGGGCGAGAGTCTCAAGTTGAGAATGATCTCCCCGCGGAGATATTTGATGACCGTGAGTTAAACCAATTATTAAATCGTTGTTTGTTTCTAGAGAGATTCTGATATCCTGGTAAACCGGAGCATCATGATAGCCGCCGTAATAATCCATATTTCCAATTACGCGAAAGAATTCTCTCTTCGTTAGATTCTTTAAAAAAGTTATAAAATCTGGTGCATTAATAACATCACCTGTAAAAAAGACATATTCAAATTTTTCAAATCTTGTGATGTGGTCTAGTCTTGAAAAAATTTGTTCAGGGACTTTTTCAGCTCTCTGAGGGATATGTGAATCCCCTATTGCTAATATTCTAATCATATTATTTAATTAATATTTGATATTTGAAAAACAAAAATATTTTAGAATTAATGTGTTAAAGAGCGATCTAGATTACCTTGTAATCAATAGTTCCTCAAGTTCTTTTTTCATTTTTTGAATGCTAGGCTGCTCGAAATGTTTTCTGACAGGTTCTAAAATATTAATCACCTTATTAGCAACACTTAGTTTCAGATCGAGAGGATGTAAATTATTTGATAGGAATGCTTCTTCTAGTTCATCATAAGAATTAAATTCTATATTCCCACCAAATTTTGGTTTTCTCTCAATTTTGATTGTTTCATTTTTTTCTCTAAAAATGATGTATTTTGCCCAATCTAAAATTGGATTAACAGAAACATTTCCCTCTGGACAAAAAGCCGCTTTTATTTTATTTTTTATCTCGGTTGGAGTATCGTTAACGAAAACAGCTGAAGATGGGATTGATTTGCTCATTTTCATATCTGACCACATTTCTTGGAGCTTGGCCTGATCTTCAATGGGCCATATAACTGGTTTTGTTAATCCCAATATTAAATGATGATGAACACATATAGGTTTCAACTTTTCTCCGTTACTACCAATGAGGTTGTTTTTTTTCATTTTTAATGCAACTTCTCTTGCTACCACATGTGCTTTTCGTTGATCATAACCAGCATGAGCTAAACTAACATCTTGTATGAAAATGTCTGCTACTTGCATAGCCGGGTAAAGTAATTTGGCAAAATCAACACCCTCACCTAATTTTCGTCCCATTATTGTTATGCTCCTATGCATTCTATTAAGAGTAGTGTTCTTACATACATCAATAAATGTTTCCCAATAACTATCGTTATTATGATAAAGATCTGTACCAAGGGTAAACTTGACTTTCTCCGGATCTGCCCCGACAGCTTTCAAGCAAGCTTTTAAACCCTCCTTAAAATAACCAACTGCCACTTTCTGGATTTGTTCAAGATCACCCCCTAACTTATCGTTTATCCAACTATGCCAATCGGCAAGAAAAACTGTGCATTTAACCCCAGCATCAATGAAATCCTTGATTTTTGACATGCTAACAATTCCGGTTCCTAAGTGAACTTTTCCTGAAATTTCAAATCCAATATAATGATTTAAAGGGACACCTGCTTCAAGATAAAGTCTTAAATCCGCATCAGTTAATATTTCTTCAGTTCTTCTTTTAATTAATTCAAATCTTTCTGCTACATCCATAATTAAAAATAAAATTATAAGATTTAATTATTTTATTACTAAAACTCTAAACTATAATACATTTGATATTTATGAAGAGAAACTAAATAAAAAAAATAAAATAATTCTATATGTGCTATCTAGTCTTTTTTAATTTATATTGTTTATTTGCTTTTCCATAATTGCTGCTTGGGCTGCTGCAATGCGTGCTACAGGAATTCTGAAAGGTGAACAAGACACATAATCAATTCCAATTGAATGTGCGAATATTATCGAACTAGGTTCTCCCCCATGTTCACCACATACCCCCATCTTAATATTGGGTCTCGTTTTTCGCCCAAGTTTGATAGCCATCTTCATTAACTTACCTACACCGTCTTGATCCAAGGTTTCAAACGGATTTCGTTCTAAAATTTCTTTATTCAAGTAAACAGGGAGAAATTTACCTTCAGCATCGTCTCGACTAAACCCAAATGTCATCTGAGTTAGGTCGTTAGTTCCAAAAGAGAAAAATTCCGCTTCCATAGCAATTTCATCTGCTGTGAGAGCTGCTCTCGGAATTTCGATCATAGTTCCAAATTTATAGTTTAAGTCTACACCATAATCTTTAATAGTTTCTTCTGCTATTTCAAGTAGTTGAGCTTTCACATATTGCAACTCTGAAATCATGCCGACGAGGGGGATCATTACTTCTGGAATAATCTCTACTCCTTGAATTTTGAGTTCACAAGCAGCTTGAAATATAGCTCGAACTTGCATTTCGTTGATTTCTGGCCAAATAATCCCAAGTCGACAACCTCTTAAGCCCATCATGGGATTTTCTTCGGAAAGTGATCTGATCAAGCTAATAACTTTTTTCCTTTTCATTAATTCTTCGTCAAGAGGGGTTATATCCAAAAGCGACTTTGATAAAGAATTAGTCATTTTCAATTCTTGATTTTCTAATAATACAGTAGATAAGTCAGGTAAGAATTCGTGCAGAGGAGGATCTAATAATCTTATGGTTACTGGCTTTCCCTCCATTATTTTAAAGATTTCTAGAAAGTCTCCTTTTTGCATTGGTAATATTTTGTTTAAAGAGTCTTGTCTTTCCGCAATTGTTTGAGCCATTATCATTTGCTGAACTACAGGTAATCGTTCCTGTGCCATGAACATGTGTTCTGTTCTCGTTAATCCGATGCCTTCAGCTCCAAATTCTAAAGCTTTCTTCGCGTCAGTTGGGGTATCTGCATTTGCTCGTACCCCTAGAGTTTTTATTTCGTCAGCCATTTTTAATAATTCTAAAAATTCTCCTTTAATTTCTGGTTCGATTAAGGGAACTTTTCCCTCTATTACACGTCCCGTTGTTCCATCAATAGTTATATACGTTCGTTCTTTAATTACAGTTTCAGCTACCCTGAATTCTTTAGCTTCTTCATCAATTTCAATATCTTGAGCTCCTACAACAGCAGGTTTACCCATTCCTCTTGCTACAACGGCAGCGTGAGAAGTCTTTCCTCCAAATTGAGTCAGAACCCCTTTAGATGCGTATAATCCGTGAACATCTTCAGGTTTAGTCTGAGGACGAACTAATATTATATCATCTATTCCAGAGTGAGCTAACTCTTCTGCCTCATCAGAATCAAATACAGCAATTCCTGAAATGGCACCAGGCGAAGCGTTTATTCCCTTTGCTAATACACGAACAATAGCATTCTCATCTATACTCTTAAATAAAAGCTTAGATACTTTATCGGGATCGATACTCATAATTGCTTCCTCTTTACTTATTAAGCCTTCTTTGACCATATCAACCGCAATTTTAACTGCAGCAGATGGAGTCCGCTTACCACTACGCGTTTGTAATATGAATAGTTCTCCATTTTCAATAGTAAATTCAATATCTTGCATGTCTCTATAGTGTTTCTCAAGTTTAATCATGGTGTTTTTCAATTGCTTGTATATTTTTGGGAATTCAGTCCTCATTTCGTCAAGCTTTTTTGGAGTTCT
>JBHLLM010000294.1:0-4280 GCA_048885575.1 Candidatus Hermodarchaeota archaeon | reverse complement strand
ATAGGATACAGCCCCCCGGCAGATGGAACTGTCCTAAAAGCATATTGGGGATAAATCCTATTTAATCCCGACATACCAAATAAAAGTAAACTAAGGTCCATAAGCCATAAAGGTTCAATACTGAATTTCCTACTTGAATGTCGATTTTTTATTACATTCCAAAATTTAATAGTTAGATCAAAGTTAGGCTCAGGTAGCTTTATTTTTTTAATACCATTTGAATACACTTTATAGGTTTTAGGTTTGTTTCCCCAATCTAAAGCGTGTCTGGGTAATTTGTTTCGAACGTACTTAGACTTTTGCTGAAAATTGTCACCATACTTATCAAAATCTTTCTCCATAAGTTAAATTGATATATCTGAGATAAAAACTTTAATTTAATATTTCAAAAAATTAATTAATTTATCCTTACTCTTTGATTTTTAAGGGCTTTTGAACTTTTAAAATATCTACATCTCGACAGGTTCAATTATTTGGTATAAATAGATTAAAAAAAAGATTTAAAGAAGAAAATTAGGTTCTATATTACAATATTACTTTACTGCTTCAAAATACATGTGCCATAGCTCTTCGTCATCTAGAAAATCCGTTCCTAAGTGTTTGTGTTTAGTTTTTGCTAAATCACGAGGGACCGATTCTGATGCAGGTTTATAGTCTGTTATTACTTTTAATACAGTACCAGGTCTCATTTTCATGAGTTGCTTCTTCGTTTTCAACGCAGGCACTGGACAAACTAAGCCACACACATTTAGTTCTTGGTCAAATTTCATAATTATTACCTCTTTTTTTGGTTTACTTTTGTTATATTAATTAATCTTCACATACTGGTGAAAACATTGGTTCTTCTAAACCCATCTCGATTCTCATCTCAATTTGATTTAATTGAACCAATCGCAAAGCTTCATAGCGAACTTTTTTAGCTTCTAAATTTAAGGTTTTGGAAATGTTGCTAATTGTGGTTGGACCTTGAACAGTTACATACTCTAAAACTTGTTGTCTGGGCGTTTTTTCCAAAACTTCCATTTCTCTTTTTGATTTGAGATTGATTGCTTTCTTCAACTCATCTTCGTTAACACTTCCTTCTTCAAATAATCCTAGATCTATAGCATTTTCTACAACTGCTTTACCTCGTTCTGTCCAAGCTACGACAGTAGTGAAACCCGGCTTGGAACCAACCTCGCCAGCCGTAAAGTCTGAATATATTGCAGGAAAATCTTGACAATGTGAACAATAATGGTTGCAGCTTAAACATCGTCTAGCTTCGGCTAAAGCCATTTCTTCACTAAACATTGCGTCGATTTCCTCAAAGTTCCATTGAATATCTTCAGTTGCTTCTTCTAGTGATTCCGGTTTCAACGAATAATCTTTTGGAGTTCTTAGAATTCCTTCAAAAAACATTCTATTTTGTTTATAACGACCCTCTGATAAGTCTTCTCCGTTTAAGTATCGATCTATTGAAATGGCCGCTTCTTTCCCATGAGCAATAGCAGCAATCGCAACTGCTTTTGAGTGAGTTATTGTATCTCCACCAGCAAAAACGCCTGGAATATTGGTTTCAAAAGTTATAGGATTTACATCGATTTTATTATGCTCTTTTTTAAGTTTGTTTTCGGTAGCAATGTCAATCAAATTGAAATCAACAGCTTGACCAACAGCAATAACTATAGCATCTACTTCGATATTATAATCTGAATCCTCAACTTTATTTATTGGGCGTCTACCAGTTTCATCTGCCTCACCTCTTTGGATTTTATAGCTTTTCAACACAAGGTGCTCATCTTTTCCTTGAGAAATTTTTGATACTGAGGTTTCAAAATGATATTCCATGTATTTCATTTCTTCCTCAGGAATCTCTCGAAGCACAAGTTCAAGATCTTTTTCGTTCATAATGTCAACAAGATGGATTTTTTCTGCTCCCAACCTTAAAGCAGTTTGCGCAACATCAACGGCTACTGGCCCACCACCAATTATTCCGAGAGTTTTGCCTTTGAATTCTTGTAACTTCTGCCAATCGCGATATTTTCTATCGATTAGAAAATTAATAGCGACATGCACATTTGGAAGTTCTTCTCCTTCTAAGTGTAATGTTCGTGGTTTATATTGACCGGTTGCAATGAAAATAGCTTCAAATCCCTCTTTCTTCAAATCTTCAATCGTCATATCTGGTCCTAATGGTTTATTGAAAAGAATTTCCACACCTGCTTTCTTAATAGTCTCTACATCGTAATCCAGTACGTAATCAGGTAATCGGAATTGAGGTACTCCGTAGCGGAGCATCCCCCCTGTGTGATCAGTTTTTTCAAAAATCGTTGGAGTATACCCTTTAAGCGATAAATAGTATCCTGCTGTTAGACCAGCTGGTCCAGCACCAATTATGGCAACTTTTTTACCGAGTTTTTTCTTAGTTTTCACGCTTTTTCGTACATTTTGTTGAATTTCGTATTCTGTAATGAATTTTTTTAGTTCTCTAATAGCAACGGGATGATCTGAACCGATTAATGTACAACCATGTTCGCATTCATGTGTGCATATTCTTCCACATATGGAGGGTAATGGATTATCTTTACGGATTAAATCTACTGCTTCTAAATATTTACCTTCTCGTATCAACGAGATATAACCTTGCGCGTTAACTCCAGAAGGGCACCCTCCACAGCATGGAGAGCAGACTGAACCTCGATCTGTCCCTTCATTTCTCAAGCTGGAGTTACAGAATAATCCTATTTTGAGAATTTCACGGTTCATTTCATCTCCCATCTCAGCAGCGCCTCTTATTTCACACGGAACCCCAACGATACCAACTGGTTCTAAATTTTTTCCAGTAACCTCCACTAATTTCTCTAACACTCCTGAACGTCCGTAGACAACCCCTGCATTTTGGACTACTTTATCAGGATCAGTCACACTGCTTGCTTTTGGTAAATCGTTAACGTCTTGTACCATCACAATCTCAGATAATTCTTTATCCTTCAAGAGCTGCTTAGCAATTGTCGTGACGAAACCTCCACTCGACGCATTTTTTAATATTTCTGAGTCCCTACTCCTCAATGAATAGATCCCTAGCGGTTTCTGCTCTTCAAATTTTTTCTGTAACACTTGAGGACAGTTTTGATAACACTTTCCACAATCCTGTCCCTCTCTTTCAAGAATACAGTAATCTTTTAGATTTGGTCTTAATGTTTCCATTTCAATATGTTTGCAGTATCCTGCGCATAGACCGCAACCTTGACACAATCCTGCATCAATTATTTCACTTCTTAATAATTCGAAACTCATTATACTCCCTCTTTAATTTTAATTTCTGTTATAATCCCTTTTGGATCAATTGTATATTCGATCGAACCGTTTTTGTAGGTTCCTTCCACCACATCAAAAATTTGTATCTTGTAATTGTTAAAGTCGTCGTTTGGATCTATAATTGATTTGAACCCACCAAAGAAAATTTTGGACAAATTCATGTTCCCAGCAATAAATCTAATTTGATCGGTAATTTCTTTATATTTTGATGCGTCTTCGCTACTTATAGCGGTTTGCAAATCTTTTTCTAACTGTAAGAGCTCGATTCTGTACTTTTTTGTTTGTTCGCTCACTTCAATTTGGTTTGCTTTCTCGTAAGATTCTATAAATTTAAGGGTAAATGAAATTGATTTAGCACCACCTAGGAGCCCAGCTATCAGAGGTATTTCCTCAATCAATCTGCCAACAAAAACGTCTTCTAAAAGAGTTCCCGAAGAAGAAATTCTACCTCTTGGCAATCCTGAAGTTGGTAACGTAAATCTGAAAAAATTACCAACAATATCCGGTAAACTATTTGTAAGATCGTCATCAGCGTCTGCTAATTTGTCAGTCGCACCTTTAACTGAATGTTCAGTAGCAATTTCAATATTCCCAGCTAAAGTTCCGAACATTGCTAGCATTCGGATTCCAGACCGATTAATGCTTGGTTTACAACCTCTACAAGGAGTATTATAATCAATACACCTCTCTTTACATTCAATTGCTGTAAAACCACTACACAGAAATCCTAAGTCGTTAAAACAAGTTTCAGAATCTTCTAATTCAATTTGCCTGTTTATTGATTCTAAATAGTCGCAAGTTGCCTTTCTGGAGCAAACTTGGCATAGACTCCTTAATTTTGGAACTTCTTTTCCATCAATTACTAATTTTAATTCTTCAATTTCGCCTAAACATCCATAAACATTATTAGATTCTTCAATTAATTGTGATAAAGGTCTAACATCGTGTCCTTTTTGATTTGCTAAAGCAAATACTCCACCAGT
>JBHLLM010000293.1:0-4281 GCA_048885575.1 Candidatus Hermodarchaeota archaeon | reverse complement strand
GGAGTTAAACAAATGGTAAGATCGCTACCAAAGATAGTAATGAATAATGTCAGAATGCGTGATCAGTGTAAGTATTGGTTAACCTCAGCAGGCTCTTCAAAATTTCTCCCAGAATCAAAATACTTCCAAGAATTACGCGAAAATTCAGAAGTTAAACACTTTCATGTGGCTCCAGCTGTATGGCTAGCACAAAAATGTGTGGATGCAAAAGTAGATGGAATAGTGGTGACTGGGACTGAAGGTGGAGGACACCAATCGTATGAGAGGGTTAGTACTCTTGTTTTACTTCAACAAATCAACGAAAAGTTTCCTAATTTACCAAAAATCGCTTGTGGAGGATTCGCTACGGGAGAGTCTTTAGCTGCTGCACTTTCATTAGGGGCAGGGGCGATAGCAATGGGATCAAGATTTATAGCTTCTAAACAGAGTGAGTTTCATGAAAAATACAAAGCCATAATTCCTCCAGGTAAACCACAAGATACAGGGCTCTATACTGGATCTTTCGGTCCTATTCGCCTGTATAAAAACGAATATGCATTGGCGCACCCTGCACCTAGTAGTAAAGAAGAAATGATCGCTTACGAGAATTCTATAACTCCCGAACAACGGGTAAAAGATTTAGGAGCCTATGACAGGGTATATAATGGAGATACTGTAACTGGAGCCGTTCTTCTTGGTCAATCAATAGGAATTATTGATAGTATTGACGATGTCAATGACATTATAGAAAGAATAATCACTAGAGCCGAAATTGCTATTAGAAGAAATAGTTCTATGCTGAAATAGAATTAAAAATAAACCTGATATAATTTATTTTTAAATTTTTATTAATCATATATAGAATGAATCTAATTAAATTAAACGAAAATTAAAAAGAAAATATGTTAAATATTGAATTCCCAGATGATTTAATCTCCCTATCTTTATATAATGTTTTTAGCTTTAGACTAAACGATAGGAAATTTATTAAACATGTAAAAGATTGGAATAAAAAAATTGTTCTTCATATTGAACCATTCTATCCTGTAACTGTAATTTTTGAAGGAAACAACATACGATTTGAAAGGAGAGAATACTCAGAACCAGATATGAAGGTAAAAATCCATGTTAACACCATGCTTGATATCGCAAATGATAGACTAAATCCCTTTTTCGCAATTGAGGAAGGGAAAATGGAGATTGACGGATTAGGCGAAGACAGCGAAAAGGTGATGCGGTTTTATAATATTTTTGTAGTCTCTATGCAGATGGTTTCACAAGAGCCTAATGTGAATTATTACGAATTAAATAAGAATACCCGGTGAAAATTTATAATGACAGCAACAAATCATAGAAATCTTTTTGACAAAATATCAAAAAATGAAGTACTTTCTAAATTGATTGATATTTTTGGTAAAGAATTTGTCTCAAATAAGGAAGTCGACTTGTACCCTTATTCTCAAGATATGACTGAAAATGAGCCTCACATGCCTGATTTTGTAGTAATTCCCGAAAATAATTCACAGCTAATTGAATTAGTCAAATTTTGCAACGAATATAAAATTCCAATCGTTCCTTATACTACCGGAAATAATGTCGGAGGATTAACTATCCCGAATTATGGAGGGATTATTGTTGACTTTGGAAAGAAGATGAATAAAATTTTGCATATAGACGATAATATGATGTACGCACTCTTAGAACCAGGCGTTACCTTCGGTCAACTTAAAAAGCACTTGGATGAGAATTATCCAAATTTACGATATAGCTTCCCAAACGCACCTCCCTATTCAGGAGTAGTCGGAAATGTATTGTTAAGCGGTATGACGAATTTAGGGGCGAAAATAGGCTCTATGGCTGATAGTATTAATGGACTTGAAGTTATAACTGCTGATGGAAATGTAACTCGAATTGGCTCGTGTTTCTATGGAAAAGATAAAGCTGAAGATGATAGTTGGTGGTGTAGATACCCGATGCCTGATCTTTTAGGACTTTTTGTTAATTTTCAAGGGATGACGGGATTAGTCACTAAGTGTTCAGTTCAACTATGGCCGAAGGAACCTATTGAAAAACCGCAACTTGTCGTGTTTTTCGGATTAACAGATTTAGCACCATTTTTAAGAGAAGTTGGAAGAGCTGACATCGTTAATGATGTCGCTGCATTTTCTGTAGAAGTTGCTAAAATGGAAGTGGGAATTCCAGAGCCAGTAAGATATCCTGAAGAGCCGCCTTATACAGCAGTAATGCCAATCTCAGCAAAAACTGAGAATCAAATGAATGCTAAATTAGAAATACTTAACGATATAATTAAGAAATTAAACAGTGAAGGTACAAATATACATTTAATAGACTATAATGAATTTGCTAAGTTATTTAATTTAAAAGCTCTTAATATTTTCAACTTACCTTCACAAATACTCTCTTTACACGAGTATAGTGGTCTTACCTGGTTCGGAGCGTACGCCCCTTCTCACAAATTTGAGGAACTTATTGAAAAAACCGATGAGTTGTACCATAAACACGGAGTTCCTCCCTTTAATTATCTTAAAATCATGAAAGGAGGACACTATGGTATATTTCGACCTATCTTCAGATTCAAGAAGTTTGAAGATCAAGAGAAAATCGTTAAATTGTTGGAAGAAATTGCTGATGTCTGTATAGATCTCGGATGCATACCTTATAAAACCCCATCGTGGATAACTGCTAAATTACGTAAAAAAATTAATCCGGGATGGATAAGTCTTTTTGAAAAAGTAAAACATTGTATGGATCCTAATAATATATTTAATCCAGGCAGGTGGAACACATAAATGGTCGAAGTTGATGAAACCTTAATTGGAAAAGAAGTTTTGGAAATGGCATTTGATCGCTGTATCAAGTGCAGTACTTGTAAATACAGCTACAAAGACTTCGAAAAATCGTGTCCAAGCGGAGAAAAATTCCTGTTTGAATCGTATTGGGCATCAGGTAGGATAAGAATAATTCGAGGCGTTCTAAACGGAGATCTGGAATGGACGGAGGATTTGATAGATCCTATCTTTGCTTGTACTACTTGTGGTGCGTGTATGGACGCCTGTCAAGCCCCTCATGCTGACTATATTGTTGAAATGATAGAAGCCCTTAGAGAACTTGCTGTAAAAAACATTGGGCCTGCTAAAAACCAAAAATTTCTTGTTTCCCGATGCGAAGACAGTTGCAATCCTTATGGTGACCCAAACTCAGATAACTCAGAATTGAAAAAAGAGTACCGACTGCCAGATAAAGCCGAATGGGTCTACTTTATTGGATGTACTTCAAATTACAGACAAAAATCCCTACGAGATTCTACTCTGAGATTTTTAAAAAAAGCGGGTATCGATTTTACCTTAATAGACGAACATTGTTGTACAAGCCCTATGATTAGAACTGGCCAATTGAGTATCGTTGATGATTATATGAAATACAATGTTGAACAAATTAAAAAAACTGGTGCAACCAAAGTGATTACTTCATGTGCTGGATGCTATAAGACACTAACAAAGGATTTTGAAAGGTTTGGACACGAATTAGGTTTAGAAGTCTATCATTCATTGGAATTAGTAAATAAACTTTTAGAACAGAAAAAGATCGAATTTAAGTCTGAATTTAACAAGACAGTTACATACCACGATCCATGTCATTTGGGAAGACATATGGGCGTTTATGAATTGCCAAGAGAGATTTATAAGCAAATACCTGGATTAAGACTAGTAGAAATGAAAAGGAATCGAAATTTTGCGTGGTGTTGTGGTGCAGGTGGTGGTGTAAAGATTGGTTATCCAGATTGGGCGCTTGAAGTTTCTAAAGAACGACTTGAGGAAGCGAAAGAAACTGGAGCAACAATTATAACATCCACTTGTCCATTTTGTAAAACTAATTTATCTGATTCTGCAGTACATTATGATTTCGATATTCAAGTCTTAGATTTAATGGAGATTTTAGATCTGATTGATTTTGATGTTTTAAGCTGATGGCAAAGAAAGGTTTAAAAATGAAAAAGCTGTCTAATAATCGGATTATTAAATATTTACAAGAACCAGAGTGGTCTCCTTGGTGGCGTCTCCCCAGGACTCTATTATACATCTTTGGTATTGTTACTTTTTTTTTTTATTTTTGGTCCTTTATCGGATTATTAATTGGAATTTTCTATTTTATTTTCTTTAAAGATGTTGCATGGAAAAGGAATGGAGTCCTTCTTTCATACTCGATTGCTTTCATTACTTTACTGGTGTTTTATTATAAAGCTTTTTCTCCCCTAAATTTAGCAATATATTCAGGGCTAGG
>JBHLLM010000292.1:0-4288 GCA_048885575.1 Candidatus Hermodarchaeota archaeon | reverse complement strand
ACGAGAAATTCTTAATAGATCCCAAGGATCGTATAGCAATTCTCTCGTTTGGTGAAAGTGTTTCTAAATTAAGTTCATTTAGTTACGAAAAAGAAAAATTGTTAAACGCTTTAAACAGAATTCAAATTTCTGGGAAAGGCTCACTTACTGAAGGTCTCGCGTTTTCAATTCAATTTTTAGTTGGAGAGATGCGAAAATTAGGAGGTAAAACAAATAGGATTTTCATAATTTCAGATAATAAATTAGAATATAGTGATAAAATCCAAAAAATAACTGATATGGCTAAAGGGTTAGGAGTTTACATAGACGCGTGTCAATTAGGAAAAACAGATGACCATTCTCAAAGCATCTTAAAGAATATAGCTAAAACTACTGGAGGAAAATTTGGTTTTTTTAACAATTCAAAAGCTCTATTAAATGCAGGGGCCTCCTACGCCCCAAAAAAGGAACTTAAAGCTTCTATCGATTACTTCTCGCCAGATCAAAAAAGCGATATCGCTCCATTGGTTAGCGAGATTGCTTTACAATTGAGAAGACCTAATGTATTAGATATTCGCTTAATGATGAGTAGCAAGGAGCGAGGGCAGGAAAAATGCCAAATCTGCCATTCTGTGAAAGCCCAGATAACTGGAGCCGATTTCTATAGCGAGGGACGATACTGTCCTTCCTGTGAAAGACCAATGCATCTTTCTTGTGTTGCCATGTGGGCAAAAAAAACAGTATATAAGGAAAATGTTTTCAGATGCCCTTTTTGTTTTTTTTTATTAGAACTCCCAGCAAGTGCGGCAAAATTAGTTGAAGAAAAGGTTGAAATAGAAGAGCCAAAAATAAAATTAATCGACGAAAGCGGAATTAACATCACAAAAATGGTTCAAATTCCAGAATTTGAAATCGATAAAATTGATGCTTCTTGTACATTTTGTCATAGTATATTCTTAGGAGATTATAATGTATTTCAATGCGAAAAATGTGGCGCATATTATCACGAGCCATGTCTGAATAAAATGCATAACGAAATCAACGCGTGTAGAAATTGTGGCGCCCAGATTTTTGTCAAATGAATATAAGAATAGAATAACTTTTTTTAAGGTCGAGAGATAAGAGTTTAAATTTGTATCTTTCACATAAAGTTGAAATAATAAAGTAGATTATTTTAACAATCATTACTAGTTATAATAAATATGAATCAAAGCTTAGAATAGTTCAATTATTAGAAGGAGGTCATACAAGATGTCTAAAAACGAAGTTGCTAAATGGGTAATTACTTCAGCATGGCCCTATGTTAATGCTATACCACATTTAGGGAACATGATTGGAAGCGTCTTGTCCTCTGATGTTTTTGCAAGGTTCTGTAGGCTAAAAGGAGACGAGGTTGTATTTGTTTCTGGATCTGATTCTCACGGTACACCTGTTGCGGTAGCGGCTAAACAACAGAATGTCCCCACGAAAGAGTTAGCCATCAAAAATCATAAAATAATTAAAGAATTATTCGAAAAATGGCAAATCTCTTACGATAACTACACGATTACGCATAATCCAACTCACATCGAATTTGTACAGAAATTTTACTTAGATGTTCAGAAGAATGGTTATGTATTTGAAAAGGAAATAGAAACATTATACTGTGAAAATGATAAATTTTTTCTTCCAGATCGGTTTGTTGAAGGAATTTGCCCTCACTGTGGAGATGAAAACGCAAGAGGTGACCAATGTGATAAATGTCAAAAATTACTCACACCATTAGAGTTAACAGAACCTCGTTGTGTAATTTGTGGAAATGCACCTACCCTACGTAAAACAAAGCATTGGTATTTAGATCTTCCTAAATTGCAAGATCAATTGAAAAAATTAATTAATCAAAACGAAATAATTCCACAGAATGCAAGATTAATGTGTTTAAATAGTTTAGAAGAAGGTCTTCCTGAAAGGGCTATTACTAGAGATCTTGAATGGGGGATCCCTGCACCGTTCGAAGGTGCTTATAATAAAAGCATTTATGTTTGGTTTGAAGCCGTACTTGGTTATGTTTCAGCGGTAAAAGAATGGGCTGATAACATCGCTAAAGATGTAACAAAATATGATTATTTCTGGAAAGATCCGAACACAAAAACAGTTTTTTTTATTGGAAAAGACAATATCATTTTCCACCTTATAGTTTTTCCAGGATTATTATTAGCTTTCAATGAAGATAAAAAAGATGGCGAGAAGTTAACACTTCCCTATAATGTGTCTTCAACAGAGTTTTTAACATATGAAAATGAAAAGTTTTCCAAATCAAGAGGAGTTGGAATTTGGATTGATGAAGCATTAGAGCTCGCTCCATTAGATTATTGGCGATTTACTTTAGTTTATAATCGCCCAGAAACGGGTGACACCTCGTTTTTATGGTCAGAATTTGAAAACAACATAAAAATATTAAACGATATTATTGGTAATTTTATTCACAGAACTTTGACTTTCATTGACAAGCAATTCAATGGAGTGATACCAAAAAAATTAGAGTACGACGATGTCGATAAACATTTTATTGAACTTATAAATAGTATTGGGCTTGAAATTGGAGAAAGTATACGTAATTTTAAATTAAGAAAAGCTTTAAGAGATATTGTTAATTTTGGAAAAGAAGGTAACGTTTATCTTAATAATAAAGCCCCCTGGCATTTAATCAAAAAAAACAAAAATAGTGCGGGACATGTTTTTAATATTTGCGCTCAAGCTGTATATGCGTTTGGTGTTTTATTAAATCCTTTTATTCCTGGAACAGCGGAAAAGATATTATCCTATATAAATATCTCAAATACTAGTGACTTGAGGTGGGATACTATCAATGAAAATTCTGTAAAAGAAGGAAAGAAAATTAAAAGACCAGAACCTCTCTTCCAAAAACTCGATATTAATGAAATCAAAAGTAAACTTCAAGAAATTAGAAAAAAAAAAGATAAATTGGGTGAAACAGAATTGGTCTCGTACGAAGAATTTAAAAAATTTGATATAAGAGTAGCGCTTATAGAGAGCGTAGAAAAAGTCCCTAAAGCAGACAAGTTATATAAACTGTCAATTGCAATAGGGGAAGAAAAGAGGACTTTAGTTGCAGGTTTAGCTGAATATTATAAAGCAGATGAATTAAAAGGTAAAAAAATAATAATACTAGCCAATTTGGAACCTAGAAAACTGAGGGGGATTTTGAGCCAAGGAATGCTTCTCGCTGCAGTTGATGGAGATATTGTTTCTGTTCTAACTCCTGATAAAGAAATCTCATCTGGAGCAAAAGTAGAATAGTTTATAGCTTCAAAGAAAATATTGGATTTAATCTAGCAATTATTTCACCAAGTTCCAATTGAAGAGTTTTAAGTATTACATCTCTTCCTCTATATTCGAACTGTAGTTCCTTTATATTGCGAACAATTTTTAAAATATTACGATCTCTTACTAACTCACAAGCAAAATATCTCTGGTCTTTATATTCTAATATTTTTTGCACTCGATTAATGTCGGGTAACATATACCCGCCACCGTGAGGCAATAAATTAGCATTAGTTAAAAGGTCTAAAATTTCAAAACTTTCGGCTCTTTCTAAAAATTCATTATTTTTTAAAGTCGTCTCAGAAAAATTGTTTCTCCCTCTGAATAAGTAACTTGCTATGTCAGCACGTAAAGCAGTAGGAAAGACATTAGTTGTAATAAATTCGTTTTTTATATCGGTGCAATTACTTCCTAAATACATATTATTATAATCTTTCAAGAACTGGTGAGGAGTGTTACAAATTATTTTATAATCAGAACTGAATAAATTCATGGCAATAATTTCCCTTTTAATATTTGAAAAAGTAATTGCTTTTTTATTAAATTCCAGATATTCTTTTGCATTGGAGTCTAATAGTAAATACTGAATTCCAAATTTTGTTTTTTCCTTAATTGCACAATCCATTAAAGATTTTGAACTATCAACATATAATCCTATACCGTAATTATCATCGCGAAATTCCGGAGCAGAACCATGTATCATAAACATATATGGAGGAAAATCCGTATCAGAGAGATTTTTGGTTTTATAACAATTAATAAAGTGATTAGATATTCCATAATCCCAATTTAACAATATCTCTCCACTATATAGTTCTGTGCTTTTTACATTGTCTATTTTTTTTATAATTTCGTACGCATCTGGTAATTCTTCCAATCCTCCTACCAATATCCCACAACAATTTGGTTTAACATTTAAAAAAACAAATTTATCGTCTCCAGAACCCCAATTTAATCTACCTCCATAACCAAGTCCTGAATTCCA
>JBHLLM010000291.1:0-4308 GCA_048885575.1 Candidatus Hermodarchaeota archaeon | reverse complement strand
AAGGCCACCCAGCTTCCCATTGCGGTTTTCCTATAAAGACAACTTCTATATTTATATTTTTATCATTCATTTTGAAATTCATTACTAGTCAATTAGATTTTAAACTTTAAATATTTTAAAGCAATATCAACAGATAATGTAGTTAAATTATATAAAAATGTCTGAATAAGTATGAATTCGAGAGATAGGGTAAATGTTGCCTTAAACCATGAAGAACCGGATAAAGTACCAATTGACTTGGGAGGTAATCAATCAAGTATACATATAAAGGCTTACAGAAAGTTACTAGATTACCTTGAGATTGAAGATAAAAACATCCAATTCGCTGATTTTGTCCAGCAAATTGTAAGACCTTGCGATGAAATCTTGGAAAGATTTGAAATCGATGTAAGATATGTCAAACCGTTAGGAGGTATGATTAGAGTTCAAGATGTAGAGCCTTTATACGAGGGCAAATATGTAGGAGTTTACGATCAATTTGGTGTTTTTTGGGGCGATAATGCTGAAAAAGATATGGAAGATATCTTATATTACGATCCAGTAATACATCCATTTGAAAATTTTACAACTATTCAACAAGTAAAAGAATATAATTGGCCTGATGGACGAGATAAAACACCATTTGAAGGATTGAAAAGTTTCGCTAAAAATCTGCACGAAGAGACGGGATTTGCATTATCAACTCCACCAGTGGGCTGCGTTTATGAATATTGCACATTTTTGTTTGGATTCATTAAAACGCTAAGATATTTGAGATCAAAACCAGAAATTATTGTTTCTGCTATGGAGGAGCTATTGAAGTATTGGACTAATTATATTAGTACCTTTTTAAACGAAGTAGGGGACTATTTAGATGTAATATGTATTAATGGTGACCTAGCAGAACAGGCAGGCCCTATAATGAGTATTAAACTCTACGAAAAAAAGATCAAACCAATTGAAAGGAAACTTTCAGAATACATAAAAGAGCTAGTATCTGCAAAAATAAACTATCATTCTTGTGGTTCAATTGCTCAATTTATCCCTCACTTTACTGAAATGGGGTACGATGTTGTTAATCCTGTCCAGATTAGTGCATTCGATATGGAACCTTGTTCTTTAAAAAAAAGGTTTGGAGATACTATGTCCTTCTGGGGTGGGTTGTGTAACTCTCAAAAAACCTTACCTTTCGGAACTCCTAAACAGATTAGAGAAGAAGTTAAAAGGAATTTTGAATGTTTCAAACCCGGTGGAGGATTTGTTGCTTCCCCCATTCACAATATAACAGCTGAAGTTCCTCCTCAAAACATTGTAGCCATGTTTGATGCCGCTCTTGAGTTTAGGAACTATAAATAAAAGAGTTTTAAGGATATCAATGTTTCTTCTATATAATCTAAAGGTGAACTATTGTATTAAAGCCAAATTATAGAATTTTCGACGCTCATCTTCATACTTATGGGACATTTCTTGGGAAGAATCAAGACATATTAACTTATTTAGACAAACACAATATTGAGAAAGCGATCGTTACAACTGTGAATAGAGCAGCAACCTCTAAAATCTATACTAACGACGATTTGCAATTAAAAAGTGAAACTAGTGAAGAAAATCCAGTCAAAAAAGCATTCGAAAATTTAAGGAAATTAATGCTAAAAGATCAACTTGATCATCAAGATGTAGTAGACTTAGTAAAAAGAGATCCTGAACGGTTTTACAAATTTTTTTGGTTTAATCCAAATATCGATTCTGAGCAAGAAGAACGAAGTTATAAGATCCTGGAGACACACTTTAAAAATGGATTTTGCGGAGTTAAAATCCATTCTGGAATTCATTTAGTGAAAATACCAAGAGATATAATGAAACTAGCCTCATTCATGCAGGAATTTAACAAAAACTATCCACTATTCGTTCACTTTACTCCCAAGTTTTCAGCATTTGGAGGTATAAGCAGTAAGGATATAGCTAAACTAGCAAGACTTTTTCCAGACTTACAGATAATAGTTGGACATGCCGGCTTAGCAATGGAATTTGCGATAGACTTTGGATTGACTCTGAAGCAATATAAAAATGTATATTTTGAAACTTCTTGTTCTATACCGTATGCTCTATTTTCGCTAATAAAAACTATCGGTCACAAAAGGCTTCTATTCGGTTCAGATGCTCCAGTTACTAACCCTTTACAGCTTGAAATAGACAAAATATTATGTTTACCTATTATTGATGATCAAAAACAAGACATTTTCTATAATAATACTAACAACATGCTTTCAACGCAATAATGGCGACAAATTTAATATTTTTTAGTTTATCTTCCAAACCTTGTGCTGATTGTGCATCATTATTTATGAATTAATTTTATAATTACTTCAAATTAATTTTTAGAAAATTAATCTATAATTAAGTCAATTATTCTTGTTTTAATAATATATTATATAAAGATAATTGTGTAATTTAATAATATAATTAAGATATACATTAATTGAGTTGATAGTGTGAAAAATTTGGGGGATGATAAACACTACGCAGAAAGCAACAATTATGATATAGTAGAAGTTTCAAAAGTTAACGACGAAATTATTAAAAAGCTATTAGATTATCTGAAATACGATATCTCAGACAAATTTTTCGTATCCTTTGAAAGCCTTTTAAAATTAGGGAATAAAGTGCCAGAAACAACAATTAAAAATATAATTAATGAGCTAGAACAAACTCATAATTTCAAGAAGGAATTATTTCAATTTATTTTAAACTTTACAAAAGATGATACTGTTGAGTACCACCTATTGCCTCAAATTTATAGCCCTGATTTTATTGTTAGGGCTCGAGCAGTAATGAAGATTAAAGAAAACAACGATGTTCGGTATTTGAAATTCCTTCTTCCCCTTTTAGACGATCCTGACGATTCAGTAAGATGGAGCGTAATCAAATACTTATCCCAACATATAGATAATCCAATAATCTATTCTGAATTGAAAAAACATCTAAATAAGGAGTTAAATCCCATCATCTTAGAAAATTTGAAAGAAGTATTTGAAACGGAGTAAAATTGTTTTTACATATCTTTTTTTTATTTGAATTATCCGTTATCTTATCTTTTCTTTATTTTTTTAATTTTTAACAAAAAGTAAAGAATTAAAAAAGACATTTTTAATTATATATATAACTAGGATTTAAGACCCGATATTTAAAATTAAAAATAATTCTGATCAACAAGGTTGAAGGGACAAAAAAAATAAAAAGGTGTAAAATATATCGTCGTATGATTACACATTCAAGATTTTGCTTCTTGGTGACGCTTCTGTAGGCAAAACCTCCTTTACTAAGCGATATTGCTACAATCTTTTCAATCCAAGCGAAAGATTAACAATTGGAGTAGATTTTCATGTAAAAACAATTGATTTACATGGAAAAAAGATAAAACTCCAGATCTGGGACGTTGGAGGTGAAGAACGATTTAGATTTCTACTACCTACATACTGTTTAGGGGCAAATGCCGCATTTTTACTATATGATCTTACTAGATCTCAAACTTTAGACAACATTAGTGAATGGACAAATATTGTTTACCAAAAGAGCGGAGATATTCCCATCATGCTTGTTGGAGCTAAAATCGATCTCGAGTCCAATCAACGAGAAATTCCTCGAGAGCATGGGATAGAAGTAGCAGAAAAGAATAATATGGCTTCATTTGGAGAAATATCAAGTAAAACTGGTTACAATGTAAATAAAACTTTTGAGGTTCTAACCGAATTAGTATTAGAAAAATTCAAACTAGGTGATTGAATGTCCGAACGCGAATTTCTAGCTCTTAGCTCTCTGTTTGATGCTTTAGGCGTTATTGAAAAAGGTATTGAGAAGATTTACCATTATTTATTACAGCACAAACGGATAGATAATTTAAAAGAAGTTAGCATGCAATATGATCTAACTTTAAAGAGAGGCTATAAAATTTGCGCAGTATTGAACGATTTAGGACTCGTTCAAATTTACGACAGACCGATGAAAATATTAGCAAAAAGTCCACCAATAGCTATTTGGCAGAGAATAATAAATGAACGCATAGAACAATTATCTCAACTTTTTCAAGAAAAAAAAGAAAAAGCAGAGAAGGCTTTAGAAGAGTTTATTCAAAATTACAATTTTACTGAGCAAGTTACTCAAGAATTTGTAGAATTTATTAATTACAACTTAAAGAACTTTGATGAAACTTATATTTCCTTTATGGCAGAAAAGGAATGTAAAATTGCATTGGGAATTAGATATGAAAACGAATTAAGTTCAGTTCTTAAAAAATATGGAATTTCGAATATACCAAAGGATTTAGACGAA
>JBHLLM010000290.1:0-4315 GCA_048885575.1 Candidatus Hermodarchaeota archaeon | reverse complement strand
ATTATCACTTATTTATTAAGATTTTAAGTCCCTAAGATTCTTAATTAGCTTTCTACTAAATTTAGTGCTTTTACTTTTTTAATTTTAATTTAGATATTAATTATTTGCGATTTTCCATCCAGAAATCTTCAAAAATTCATTTTCGAGTTTATCTTGTTCCGAGCTTGATGGGTAGGAGTATATTCCGGAGTTTTTACACCACAATTTTTTATACTTATATTCTAGTATTATACTAATTATGAAATCCTCAAAAATCACATCTCTAATCTTAACTATGTTATTATTCCAGTATTAGTGATCACCAAAAAAATTAAGAAGTGATTATGTATGAAAAACATACATTCTTATTCCAAGAATTTTATTTATTTTATGTGCCCAAATGTCCATTTTAATAATCATTTATTAACATAAATTTATATATCAAATTAACCCTTTAATTCTTGTATTTATCAATCCATGGCTAATTAAGTATTGAGGTTTAAATCTATTGGAAGATTCTAAATTATTTTACGAAGAGGAAGGGGTGCCTAAAGAAGAAACTTATAAGATTTTGTTCACAGGTTTGGATGGAGCAGGTAAAACAAGTATCATTTTAGCTTTACAGAGGGAATTTTCAAAAATAGCTTTAATTGAACCCACGAAGGGTGCTCAAAGGAGCAGTTTTAAATTATTGGGTAGGGTTATCTCCGAATGGGATTTAGGAGGTCAAAAGAGTTATCTTATTTCCTATTTAAAAAACCCCAGTAAATATTTTGATGACACAGAAATCGCAATCTATGTTATTGATATATTAGATGCCTCTCGTATAAAAGAATCTCTCAGCTACTTTTACGATGTCATTGATAAATTCAAAGAATTGAAAATTGAACCACATATCAATATTTTCTTTCATAAATGTGATCCTAAGTTAAGCTATAACGTTGGAGAACAAATACAATCTGAGATACTTGCGTTAAAAAAAGATATTACTGAGAAAATGAATCATAAGAAGATTCAATTCTTTGCAACATCAATATTCAATCCATATACAATCATGAGTGCGATGTCGAAAATGTTACTTGATTTATTTCCAAAATCAGAGTTATTGCAAAAGACAATTGAAGAATTTGCGCGGAAACTAGATTGTGAAGGATTAATCGTTATTGATAAAAATTCGATTATCTTAGGTTCTAGCTTCAAAGATGATGAGTCAAAAAAACTTTTGAGTAGCACAATTGCTTACTTCTTGACACTTAACGAAGTTTTTGAAGAGATGGGAATAGAACAACAAGAAGATCAAATAGTTGTCAGAAAAATGGGAAAATATTTCTTGTTCAAACCAGTCACCTTAAGGGAAACAACTTTACCATACTATATGCTTGTATTAAAGAGGCATAATCCGTTTGAATTCTATTTTAGTAACAAAGATTTTAATGCATTTGTTAATATTTTCAGTGATATTGTTAAGAGTTAATCCCCCAGCTATTAATTATTATCTTTATCCTACTATTAAGTCACAGAATTCCTTTTCTGTAAGAATTTTCGTATCTCTTTCTTGAAGTTTTAAGTACATTGATTTTGGTCTATTTGCAATAAAATATAATAAAATTTTCGCACTAATATCATTTATTTAACCACAAAGAGCTTTTACAATATCTTTGGCGTAATTAAGGCCACTAGTATTGATTCTAAATACACACAGGAGTTTGTTCGGAGTTTGATACTATAAAATAATTTAGAAGGAAAAAAGCGAATAAACAAAATTTTTGGTATTGCATTAATTTTCATAAAAAAAGTAGTTATTAATATCTTAAAGATAAATAATTCTCAGAGTTAAAGGTTTTCACATATTTGATGTCTTTTTTTTCAGTTCTCTTCATGATTTCATACCTCCATTTTTTATTATTTGTTATTAAGTAATATTAGGACCAAAATACATATTTAGTTTTCAGATCGAAACTCTGAATGGACTCTTAAATATTTAATGCACCATTAAATATTGGTTTTGTATAAATGGTCTTTCTATGAAAATTGAGCAAGATACATAGAACGCGAGAGTATTTAAAATTAATAATTGAAAATCTCGTTTATAACAGCCCCAAGAGAAGGAATTTTGTTCAATTCTAGCACCTCACCTATCTGAGCTGCTCTTTTCAAACGTGTCCAAATTTCATTATTATCTTTGATGGTTTTTGAGAAAAGATGTAACCTCTGTAAGCCAGGGTATGATTGCCCTTTTATTATGTAACACACTAGAAATGACTCAATTGGGTTGATTAGGATTTGATTTTCGCCAATTTTGATACGATCGATAGACTCGGAAAAAAGTTCGGAGCTAAATGTGTCAAACGCAGACATAAATGAACTAAAAATCCACTCAAAATCCCAATCTTTTTTAAATGGATATTTAAAGTACGAAATTCCACTTTTGCTCATTATTATAAGTACAATAGGTTCTTCATCTCTTACTTCAGGTCGTTCTATAGCTCCATTACGAATCATCCTACCCATTTGTTCATTAAGGCTCGCTAATTTCATACGGTCGCTTAAGGAGGTGTTTGATTCATTAATTCCCTCCCATCTCTTCAAATGTTTGAGTAATTCATCATGTTCAGTTGAAATTTTTACGGCCAGACGATTAAGATGATATTTATCAGCTATATTCTGTGCTTTAGTCAATAGTTTTCGAGCTTTATTTAATTCGAGGGTTACTAATGCTAGTCTAGATTGGAATATGTATACTTCAGCTAGTAATGGATATGAATGGTTTTTTTCGGCGAGATCAAGTAATTTAACAATACAAGGTTTAATTTCATCGATTATTTCAAGATCACCAGTATTCTGTAGTTCATTTAAGAGCAAATCACAGAGATGTAGTAGTGCAATTAATGTTACTTCATAGTCGAAAATTTCTTCCTCGACTATTTGTTTCAATGTTTCCTCAGCTTTTCCTCGATGAATGGATCGTGGACTGGTTTTTAAGAATACAGCCTTATCGAGACGATACGCCATGCTACTTAATTTCGAGTGATTTCGAATGCGCTTCAATTGATCTAGGTATTTTTGCGCTAATTCGAGGTCACCCTTTTCAAGAGCTAAATGGAATAAACAATCTATAGATGTTACTCCAGAAATGCCTAATTCCTTAAAAATTATTACGCTTTTTTCCAAAGTTTCTCGAGCAAGATTGAATCGACCTTGTTTCCGATACAAATCTCCAAGATTATTAAGAGATTGTGCAATTCCAAATTTATAATCAATTTCCTTAGCAATTGCTAAAGCTTTGTTGTAGTGCTCTATAGCACTGTCTACCTCGCCTCTAAAAGCGTAAATAATGCCAAATTGCGTATAGCAATTTAGAATCTGCGCTTTGTAATTAATTTCTTTGGCACGTAATAAGCACTGATTTAAATACTCTAATGATCTCTCAAACTCTCCTAGATAAAAGTATATGTTTTTCATTACATCGAGCGACTCAACTATGCCTAATTTGAGGTCAAGCTTTTTGTTTAGTATTAGAGTTTCTTCTGCATATTCGAGAGCTTTATCAAATTCTCTCATCATAGAATAAATTTTTGCTCTAAGACAGGAAATCTCAGCATTTCTTTTGGTGGATTCTATCGTGGTTTCGAGGTAAAGGGATTTAAGCATTTTTTCGCTTTGCAAAAGTAATGCGAGAGCTTCTTCATATTTGTAAACGGAACAATAAGCACTCGATTTTACAATGTAAACATCAACTAATTGAAGGGATTCTTTTTGTCCCAGACTTGCATGATACGCTTTTTCAGCGTAATCTAATTGTTTTTCTTTATCTTTCAATTTATCAGATAAAAAACTTATAAGAATGTAATAAGCTATTTGTTCATATTGTGAGATATCTTCCCTTTGTCCGAAATCTTTTAAAGCTTGAGAAGCTTTATCAAATCTCCCATTTTCAATGAATTCCTTTACATTAACCAATTCCTTTGGTTCTAATTCAGGCATATTCGAATAAAAATAAAAAATCGGTTTATATATTATCATATAGTTACTTGCAATATAATTATATTGCGGAACTGTATAGACATATTACTCGAATCTGAGAGGCGTTGGGGATGTGTTCTGCAATTTTTACTCCACTTCTTTTTCTCTTTTTCTCCTTAGTTGTTTAAAGCCCGAATGAATCTCACTTATAGACAAAAGTGTATAAAGCTAAATATATATTTTACTCGTTATTAATCACATCGAAATCTACTTTAAAAATCAGATTAAAAGCATATTTAAATTAAAAACAATTTTTTTTAAAATATTTTTAAAGCTTCTTAGCAATTTCTTTAGCAAATGCTTTGCATTTTTC
>JBHLLM010000289.1:0-4345 GCA_048885575.1 Candidatus Hermodarchaeota archaeon | reverse complement strand
TTAACATTTAAAAAAACAAATTTATCGTCTCCAGAACCCCAATTTAATTTACCTCCATAACCAAGTCCTGAATTCCATCTAAAATTATTTCTCGAAATAGTTTCGTCAGGAGAAGAGATAAATGTCGCTTTAGGTTCAAACCCATACTTCTCTTGAATAAGATGAAATTGCGCTAAACCGTATTTCATATTTGCTTTACACAGTTTCGAAGCGCCATCATTCAAACCAGTTGAAAAAATGTAATTATTTGCTCTTTTTAGTAATTCTAATTTGGACAGTTCTGAAACTTTATTGGACATCCTAATGGAATCCATCCTACTTAATTATTAGATATTATTATATTTATATATACAATAGTATATTTAATTAGGAAGAAGTGACCTTGGTTTATTAGATATTATGAGTAGCATTGACAATAAGATATTATTCGATTCGGTGAAGAAGATTCAATTGGAAGGAGAATTTGAAGGTTCAATAATTACACGGTGTAAAGACGACAATGATTCTATTATTTTTTCCGATAATTTAAAAATCTCTGATTCAGAAGGTATTTTTATAACCGACGGTTTTAGAGTAGGTTTTGAATTGAATTACAATAAAAAAGTCGCTTTTTCTCGCAAAATTGAAGCTCAGTGGTACGAGGATTTCGAGTCTATTGAATATTCGATCCTAATTTCAGAGGATATAATGCATATTTATGACGAAGGACAGTTCTCAGACGCTTTTCCTTACACGTTAAACAAACTAAATACGGCTGCTCTTTACTTGGACGATTATCAGTATGGTATAAACCACTTAGAGTTTTTTAAAGAAGAAATGCTTAGGAATCCAGTAGCTCTCATTGGAAATGGCGTTATCATCGCGGATAGAGTAGTTATTGATGAAAGAGCTGATCCCGTATTTTATGATTGCTTAATCACCGGACGGGATGAGAATGAGGATCTTTCAGTTTCATTTGAGCCTTATATGAATGTTAAAAAATCTTTAACGAATGTAAAATATATTATTATTTTAGGAATAGAAGAGCTGAAATTGTAAATTAAACTCTTATTTGGGTTTATTTGATATTATAAAAGTTTTATTAGTGAGTTAGAATAACATATTAAATATTAGACGATGATTCTATACGAAAATAGTGAAGAATTATTACTTAACTTCATAAGATGGGGAAACAATCCTTTTAAAAAATTTGTATGTACTGGTGAAATTAAAGAAGAATTAGATTTAGTCTCTTCAAGGAGTACTTTAATAGAAGCTATCAATAATACTGTTAACGATAATAAAAATTTTATTTTGCCAATAATTGGAGATGTAGGATCAGGAAAAACTCACCTCTTTTGGGCTTTAAAAAACAACCTCTATTACTATAACACTTTCTATATCTCGCTGGAATCCGTTTATAAAAAGTTTTTTTATAACATATACTCTGAATTCATAGAAAGTTTGGAACTAGCTCCCTTAAAATTTGTTGTCAATCAATTATGTGAACAATGGGGCGCTTTAGAAAGGAAATATGGATTTTTTCATGTCGTAGATATTGAAAAAGTAAAGAAGGCTGCCTTTAAACAATTAACTGCTAAATATGGAGTTATAGAATCTGAAACTTTAATGGATGTTATAAATGGAATCATAACTCATCAATTAGACCCATATAAAAAAATTGAAGCTGAACGATGGTTATTAGGAAAGTTAATGGATGCAAAAGAATTATCAACCCTAAACATCTCCCACGACCTTCATAAGGGTAAAAACGCTTACATTCTCTTAAGATTATTGATTGAAAACTCTAAACAAGGAACAATTCTCTTTATCGATGATTTTGAAAAAATTATTTCGATCGTCAAACCTCAACAAGATGCCGTTGAAGAAGTTTTTGATCCCAGTTGGTTATATGGATCTGAGATGTCTCCAAAGGAAATTGCCTCAGAGAAAGTGTTCTCCAAAATAATTCAATTACAAAATATTGAAGGATTACGCATGATAATTACTTTGAAATCGATTGAATCTTTAGACCAAATTAAAAGAAAATATCAAACCTTGGATTCAGAACTATTAAAATTAATAAGAGAACCTCTTTTCCTTAAAAATTTCACCGAAGAAGACATTTTTGAATTTTACACGAAAACTGTAACTAATTACTACGATAGTATAGAATTCAACGAATTTACCGAAGCCTTCGAGGAAAATTTTTTCCCTTTAAATGAAGAAGTATTGAAAAATATTTATAAGCAAACACAAGGAAATCCTCGTGATAGTATTAAGATTTTAATCAAAATTTTTAATGATATAATTGATGATGAAGAAAATCTTAATCTTATCTTAAAAAAGTATGAAAATTTTGAGAATTAAATAGTTTAAAGTCAATTAAAACTTGGTTTAAGGTTCTTCAAAAGATTAATTTTCGTCCTCGTGTGATTCTTCTGATTTATCTATTTCGTTGTCTATTAATTTCTTACTTTTTAGATAGTTTTGAAATTCCAAATCATCAACTTTATTAGAATCAAGCGCACCGCTATTTATAAGATAATTTTTAAAATCGGTAACAATTTGAATGACTTCCTCTTGTTTGAATAATGTTTTTACTATCAACCCTTTTTTCTCCAAAATGTACTCCGAATAAAACCAATAGAAAATGATTGTAATCAACAAAACTATAAAGTTATTTGTTAAATTTACTTGACTACGGTTAGTATAAGTTCCAGATATTGAACCTGCTCCAGTAATCATAACAATTTGGCCTTCAATATATATTAATGTGAAAGCAAATAAGAAAAAGGCTAAATTATTAGGATTAAAAATCCTAAATTTAAAAGTTCTGCTACCTAATCCTCGAATAACTAAAATTGCAGTAAAAATCATCAATAACACGTCGATAACTGCCCGAAACGCGTCAATACCTATAGCTTCACTAACGCTCCTAAAGGAATTTATAAAGCTAAAAGATCTATACCATATTATAACCCAAATTAGGATGAAGAATACTGATGAAAATATATTGAAAGTATCATTTCTCATGCTTTTAATGTAAAGAAAGACTAATCTTAAGGAAACTAACACAATCACGACATACATGGCAATATTCCACCCATTGAACCACATTAGAGGTACTAAAGAATCACCTGAGCTTTGAGGTTCAAAAAATGGAATAAATGCAAAATATGTTCCTAATTGAGTTAAAACAGGTAAAAAAAGAGCCATAATTAAAAACACGACACTGAAAATCTTATTTCTATTTGACTCTCTCTTTGGTAAAATTTTTGAATTTACCCTATCCGAGATATTTTCAAAACTATTCTTTAAAAAAAAAATTTGAGCAATGTTCCAACCAAAATATAATAAAATGTAAAAACCCGGAAGAATGTAATCCCATCCTAAAAATTGAATAGGAATCTGAGTGGAATTCCCGAATAAGAAATACAAGAGAATTACAATAAAACTAAGACCTAAAGAAGCAGTAAAAATTAAAGCTTTATGTTGATCTAAGCTTTTTGAGAACAGATATGTATCAAATTTTGAAGATATACCTACTACCATCAACATTATAAAAGATAATGAAAATATTGTAGCTAAAAAGAGACCAATATCACCTGAAATAGTGTTCCCTAAGAAATAAATTACAATTAAAGTAAGAACCTCAATAAGGAAAAAAATTGTATACGCAATGTGACTTGGATTAAATATTTTGTGGAAATATTTATCAAGCTCATCTTTTAATCCAAATCTTTTTTTTTGAATTTCCATAATTTTTAAAATACTTTAGCTATAAAATAAATTTTATGTTATTTGGGCTTTATCAGGTCTCCTCGTTGTAAATCGTAGGATTTTTTTTCCAGGATAAAAATGACTTTATATAAGATTGGTAACCAATAATTTGAACGGACTAAATTAAATTTCTAGTGATAATAACATCATTATCAGAAATATACTTTATGGCAACGAATATTGTATGAATGAGACTAATACTGTTAATAATTTATATCCTAACAATATTTATACTGAACCTCCATCTCTAGTTTTTCCATCTGATCCTTTTATCCTTGGTTTACTCCTAGGCTTCCTTATAGGTTTTAGAGATTTAACAGCAGTTTTAGTTATTTATTTTATGTGATGTAAAAATAAATAACAATTTGATTCTCACTTTTTTATATTTTTCCTACAACGCCAACATATATCGTAGTTTCATTTTTTCCATCGATTTCAAGAAATTGATTTAATTCGTCGTCATATAACGCACCAATCGTACAAGCTCCCAAACCAAGTGCTTCAGCAATCAAATAAAAATTCTGACCAATATGCCCCGCATCTAAATAAATATATCTATAGCATCTCTGTAAGTATTTCCATT
>JBHLLM010000288.1:1829-4366 GCA_048885575.1 Candidatus Hermodarchaeota archaeon | reverse complement strand
GATATCTAAACCCTCAACTCCAGGGCTTTCTTCTGAATTATTAAGTAACAATTGCATTCCTAAGCATATTCCTAAAGTCGGTTTAGTTGGGATAATCTTTTTCAGTATGTTGAATAAGCCTTTTCTTTTTAATTCATCAACAGCGTCTCCAAACGCTCCCACGCCGGGCAGAACAATTCCAGTTGCTTTTTTTATTTGTTCTACTTCGTTAGATATTGTTACTTCCGAATAATATCTTTGAATTGCTCGTTGAACTGACCTTAAATTTCCAACCCCATAATCAATTATTGTAATCATAATCGGTTCCTCGAACATTTAATCCATTGATATCGTTTTTTATAACACTCCCTTAGTTGATGGAACGCTACCCTTTCGTTTAGGGTCAAATCGAGAAGCCTTATCAAGTGAAGATCCAAGAGCTTTAAAAACTGACTCTGCTATGTGATGATCATCTTTACCAGAAAACACTTTTACATGCAGAGTTATGCTAGCATTGGTTGCAAATGTCTGTAAAAAATGTTCTATTAGTGTGAGAGGAATCAGTTCGTCTTGATTCTTTCCAAAATATTTACCCGTCCACGGGATATCAATACTTGAAAAAGGGCGATTAGAGAAATCAACAACTACTAATGCTAGAGCCTCATCCATAGGAACATAAGAGTATCCAATGCGCCTAATTCCAAGTTTATCTCCGATTGCTTGTTTAAAAGCGTTACCTAACACTATCCCTACATCTTCAATAGTATGATGAGTATCGACATGTAGATCGCCATTAACTTTCACCTCAATATCAAACATTCCATGAACTGCGATGTGATTTAACATGTGGTCGAAAAATCCTATACCTGTATTTATATTTGCAATCCCAGAACCATCTAGGTTAAGCGAAATGTTAACAGTGGACTCTTTAGTTTTCCTTTCTTGTTTTGATCGACGGTTCATTTTAGTTTTCTCCTTTTAAAAATAATTTGAGCTCATCAATAACTTTTATCATATTTTCTTTAAGTCCGATACTTATTCTAATGTTGTTGATCATATCCGATGAGGAATAATATCGAACAAGAATACCTCTTGAATAAAAATATTCAAAAAGGTTTCTTGGAATCTCTGGTGACTTAAAAGTGAGTAATACATAACATGCTTCGCTAGGATGGACCCAAAAATTTTGGTATTGAGCTTGAACTAATTTAAGTTGATTAATAAACCATTCTCTGGTTTCCTTCATTTCTTTTATTCTTTGTTCTACTAATAGACTAGATAGTGCAGCAATTGCAGCTTTTTCTCCCGCGATGTTAACATTATAAGGTTGTTTAATTGATATCAAGACTTTTCGAATGTCATTTGATAAAATTCCATATCCAACGCGTAGACCTCCTAAACCATAAGCTTTGCTAAATGTTCGAAGAACAACAAGATTATCGTATCGAAGAATCCATTTAGCAAGGCTTTGATAATCTGAGAATTCAATATAAGCTTCATCAATGATCACTAAAATGGGAAGAGATACTAAGCGATTAACAAAATCTTCTGATACAACCCTCCCATCGGGATTATTTGGACGAGTGATAAATGCGATTTTTGATTTTCTCGCGTCATCTAAAAATTGATCTTCATCAAGTACGTAGCAAGCAAATGAGTCTCTTTTTACAATTTGTTGAGGAACCACCACTTGTCTAATCCCATGTACTTGAGCTAAAAAGGAAATCATACCAAATGTAGGAGAAACAGAAACTATCTTATCAGAAGGATTTGCGTATGCTCTTAGTAGTAATTCAATTAACTCGTCAGATCCTGAGCTAATAATAAAATTATTGGCTTCTAATTTTTCTTTTTTCGCTAGAACTTGTATTAAATTTGAACTTAAAGTATCTGGATAATGACTAATATTTTTAAGAGAACTTAATGCTTCTATTACTTCCGGAAATGGATCGTAAGGGTTCTCGTTACCATCTAGTTTTATTATTTTTGTAATTGGGATATTTAATTCGTTAGCTATAACTTCTAAAGGCTTAACAGCTTCATAACACTTTATTGAAGCGATATGCTCTATGGGTTTAATTTTGGGCACTAGATTCTCCTCCTAGCTGCTTCTGAATGGGCTATAAGATTTTCATTAAAAGCTAATAATTCAGCTAAAGGTGCTATAGATTTAACTGTTTTAGAATCTAAAGCAATAAGACTGGTAATTTTGAGAAAATCTAATACCGATAATGGCGAAGAAAATTTCGCGGCACCACCTGTTGGCATTACATGACTCGGACCCGCAATATAATCCCCCATTACTTCGCATGAAGATTCGCCCAAAAAAATTCCTCCCGCGTTTTTTATTTGGGATAAAATCTCTTTTTGGTCCTTGGTGATAATAGATAAGTGTTCTGGAGCAAAATCGTTAATTATTGATATTGCTTCCTTAATACTATTAACTAAAATAATTCCACCATTATTTTCGATAGCATACTGAGCCTTATCAGCACGGGGTAACTTAAGTAGTTGTTCTTCAATTGACTGCTTGACCATATTTGCTAAATCTGAACTGG
>JBHLLM010000288.1:0-1729 GCA_048885575.1 Candidatus Hermodarchaeota archaeon | reverse complement strand
GATGGAAGAGGAGCGGAGCCTCCAGGTATATAAAAACCTACTCTTTGAATTGGAGTTATTATTTGTCCTAAGCTGCCCCCTAAATCGTTCGTAGTCCATGAAGATATGGGTTGTTTCCTGTGAAATGCCAATATCCTATCTCTAGTTTTAACTAAAACCTCTTTAATGTTTTCGTCGATAGATTTTAAGGCCATCTCTATTTCTTCCACTTTTACTTCAATTGAATTAGAAATGTCGGTATTATCTAACTTCTTAGTCCATTCAATAAGAGCTAGATCACCTCTTTCAATTACATCGTTAATGATTCTCTTGACAACTTCTTGGGGTGTTAAGGCCATACCAAAAATTCTAATAATATGATCGTTAATTTGAGGGGATAATGGAGTATTTATAATTGATTTGCGTATTAAAATAGATTTTTGTGCATCCTTTACAGAATAAATTGGAATCATAATTAATCCTCCAAATTCTTTAATAATTCTTTATAGCGCTTTGGTTCTTCCTCAAAAATAAATAAAGTTGGACTAACTACAACTCCACTTCCACCAATTTCTCTTAAAGCTCTTATGGTCTCCGTTAATTTGTCTTTTTTGACAATAATATGAATAGCAAACCAAGATCCTCCTTCGGAAGAAACTACAGTTGATATCGTTGGACCTTGGAGCCCTTTTAAACTTTCCTTCGTAAACATTTTTTTAGCAATCTCTTCAGGTTCTTTTCCCCGCATATTAATAAAGACTGATACATAATTTTTTGCTCTAATAGTTGCTTCAAAATACTCAAGAAAAGTTCGAGAAATATCCAAAACAGCCTCATTTTCTTTTAATATTTTTCGATTTGCTATAAAGCACGCTTGGGATTGAAGAATACAACCATCTTTTAACTTTCTTAACCGATTATCTTTGAGCGTTTGCCCTGTCGAGACTAATTCAACAATTATGTCTGAATATCCTAGTGTAGGAGCAACTTCTATCGTCCCCTCTGCCTTAATTAATTCAAAATCAAGTTCGTGTTTATTAAAAAACTCTTTCGTTAATGAAGGAAACTTAGAGGCAACCCTTAAGGTTTGTTTGCGTTGCTTCAACTCTTTTATCGAATTTTCTTTCCAATCTTCTGGTATTGATACTTCTAATGTACAAGTTCCAAAACCTAACTCATCATGAATTATTAAAATTTTTTTAGGATCTTCTAAAGTTAATTCAGTTAAGATATCTAAACCAACAATACCGAACGCCAAATTTCCATTGAATACCCCATTAATGATGTCTTTTTGTCGCTGAAATACTATTTGTATATTTGGGTATCCTTCTAACCATCCAATATATTGTTGTCTATTTCTCCTTATTTTGAACCCACACGAATTAAGAAATTCTTGGGTTTCAGACGCCATACGACCTTTTGAGGGAATCCCCATTCTTATTAATTGCGAATCTGATTTTTTTCTCTTATTTTTAGTTTCCATAATTTCTTCTACTCCATAGTTCGTTTAATATATCTTGAAGTTTAATTTCTTTTTTAGCCATTAAAATCGTAATAAAATAGAATAAATCAGCAATTTCCCAAATTAAATTTTCATCGTTAGTATAATTAACGACTTCATTACTTTCTTCTTCAATTTTTTTAATTATTAATTTCTCGTCTTTTGAAATTTTACTTGTATATGAATTAGCAACAGGGTTCAAAATCCTATCTTGAATGATGTCGTACAAATCTAATAAGGTAAATTCCT
>JBHLLM010000287.1:0-4407 GCA_048885575.1 Candidatus Hermodarchaeota archaeon | reverse complement strand
CTCTCATACACATACCTCCACATCCTGCTCTTGTTATCGGCCCTGCACACAAGTATCCTTGTTCTATTAAACAATCGTTCATGTTTGGGAGTCCTTCGTAGTCTCGTTTCACTTTTGTCATTTGGGATTTGCTTCCAATTTGAAGATCGCATTGATCGCACACGGTTGAAATTTTGATAAATTCCCTATGATTTTTTAGAAATCTCATGGTATTAGCATAAATATCTGCTGTATCTTCAGGAACATTAGCTAAAGCTGTTTTAGGCTCACCTGTTCGGCGAACTTGTTTTAAAATATCTCCCGCGAGATCAAATCCAGACATAAGAGGAACATTTAAGAACAGTGTCAAGAATTCGTGTAAATTCTTTTTATCTCCAGTACTAAGTTGGTCAATGTTCTGAGTCATATTTTTGAGTTTTTCTGCCCTTACAGAAACTGTTTTTGCAGGACCGAGACACCCAACGCATGGGTCACCCTTATCAGTACACTTGAGTGTGCAACCCATACTTGTAATTGGACCAAAGCATAGTTCGTATTTATTTAATAGACAATTTTCGTTGTTTAAAGAGCAATCGTTACAGAATGATAAATCTGACATTGGTTGTGGTTTTTGACCGAGTAGGAATTGAACTGCGCTTATAATAGCTTCCGGTTTCGGTGGACATCCCGCCATATATGCATCAACATTTATGACTTCGTCCAATGGAACGATTTTGCTTGTAAATCCTGGCATATGTTCTTTTGGTTCGTGTGGAGATTCGTTAGTAATAGATTCTACTTGTTCGAACTTTCGTTTGATTAATTCGTCAATATCCCACTGATTAGCCAATCCATGAACATTGCCATAACAAGAACAGCTCCCAAAAGCTATTATTAATTGGCATTTAGCTCTCATGAGCTTTGCGTTTTCAACATCTGCGTTTGTTCTTAAACTACCCTCAACGAATCCTACTAGAATATCTCCGTCTGGTCGTGCTACCAAAGAATCGTGTTTGAAATCTACAACTGCTGGCCAATACACAAAATCAAGTGCTGGGAGAACTGGCAACAATCCTAAGTGTGCGTTCAGTAAGGACTGATGACATCCCCAACAATCGCTATTTTGCATAAAAGCTACTTTTACTGCCATTTTTCATCTTCTAATTTTTGTTTTTTTTATTTGATTATAACAATTAGCTAATTTGTTAATAAAAAATTAGTTGTGTTTATTTAATCATAATTTTATAAAAAAACTTCTGATTTTGCAATTACATGTAGCGATAAAGTTTCAAATTGTAGTGAGAAATTATTTGATTATAAAAAATCTTTTTACGACTGTGTTAAAAAATTTAAAAGATGTATAGAATTGATCATAATTTTTAAAAATTCATTGGGAATCGATTATTTTTTTTTAGGATCTTATTGAATTGCATAAAAAAGTGAAAAATTCTTTTTAAAATTGAAACCTTTTATCACAAAATAGAGTTAAATTGAAACTGGAGTCAGTTGTATCGTTTAAATTCTCCTATAACCGAAACATTTATATTACTATTGAAGTATTTTATTAATAAGTAAATTTAATGAAAAGAAAAGATGAATAGGAGGTTTTTTTAATTGGAACAAGTGTTAGAACCCAAAGAAGAATGTGAAAAAGTTGAAGATGTTGTAGTAATACCTGAAATTGATATTGAATACAAAGAAAATCTAAGTCAATATTTTAAATTAATGTTAGCTGGAAATCCCCTTCTTAAATTTTCCATTACAGATGAAAGGGGGAAAGAACTTTACTCTAATCTATTGAATGTAGAAATGCGATAAAGTTCTTTTATAATTAAAATAGGTATTATTAATCTGGATAGATCAGAATTCGATTTGATAAGCTTTAATTCTATAAAGTAAAATTTTTAAGATGATTTTAAGTCCTAATAAAATTTATGAAAGTTTTAGAAGTCAGGCAATAGACAAATCAAAAACGGTAGATTTATTAATCACATTAATAGAAACCATTGAAGATGATGTAATCCGAAAAAAGTCTATTAAATTATTAAATAAATTAGATCTCAACAACATTAAAGTTTTTAAAATATTAGAAAATATTTTTCTCTCAGATTCAAATGGAGATGTGAGATATGCTGCTGCAAGGGTACTTAAAAATAAATTTATAAATAAAGTATTATCTCCATTCTTGTGGGCACTTAAGTTTGAATCTTCATACAATGTTTTGGTTTGTATCATTAAAGCTTTAGAAGAAATTAGCGATGATAAAATTAAAACGGTTTTGATTAATGAAATCAAAAAGATTACCATTGAACCGTTTAAAGAAAGTCTGTCAACTCTAATTAATGAGAATGACATTAAAAACTATATAACTGGCAAATTAGCAGAAATTCTAATAAATCATATAACTATCTTTTCCTTAAAAAAGAAATTTAAAAAGCTTAATTATAAAGTGGAAGAAGGATTAATACTCGATTTGGATTTGGCTGATGTAGACGAATTAGTATTAGACTGGCATTACCGGGAACTTCTGGAAGATTATTCTGACATATTAGGAATTCAAAACTTAAAAAACTTAAACAATATTAAACTTTTTCCTTTAAGGTGGGCAGTTAATGATGAGCTAACATTTACCAGTTCATTAGCTTTAATAAAAGCATTAGAAAGATTAAATAATAAAGCTGCAAAAAAAGCAATAATAGCTGAGATAGAGAAGATCGACGAGAAACAATTTTTACTCTCAATCAATACTCTTCTGAAGCATTACAATTCGTTAGAGCATCTCTCAATTTCAAAATTATCTGATATTTATAGAAATTTTATGTTAATTTCTTTTTTAAAAAGGAAGTATAAAGAAATAAGCTATGAACTAAATATGGGAGAAGTTATTGAATTACAAATTGACGACAAAGTGTTAATCACTCTTCCAGAATTTATTTGCCATTTAAGTTCACTCCGTAATCTAGTATTAAGGAATTGTGGTCTATATTCACTTCCTCATTCAATCGGCACTTTTCGGGATTTGAAAATTTTAAACCTAGAAGGAAACAACCTTACAGACCTACCTAATTCTATTGGAAACCTTCAGTTATTACAAAATTTAGACATTTCAAGGAATAAATTTGCTATTTTACCGAAGGATATTGGAATGCTCTCATCTCTTGAAGTTTTAAACATAGAAAATAATAATCTTGTGAAGCTTCCAAAATCAATTGGGAACCTAACTCTATTAAAATATTTGAATATTAGCAAAAATAAGTTAAAATCTATACCACACTCAATAGGATCACTCAAGTTACTTCAATCATTAAACCTATATTCAAATAAAATAGTGAATTTACCTGAATCTATTGGTCTGCTTGACTCACTCGAAAAACTAAATTTAGATAGAAATTTGTTAGAACAAGTTCCAGATTCAATGGGATCGCTTTCTCTACTAAAAATCTTAAAATTAGAAGAAAATGCTTTAGAATCTTTGCCAGAATCAATGAAGGTACTTGGATCACTTGAGCATCTCTATATCGGTTGGAACAAATTTGAAAAATTTCCATTATTTATTTGTTCATTGTATTCACTAAAAACTCTTCATTTATCCCATAATAAATTAAAAAATATTCCCAATACAGTCTGTTTTTTATCATCTCTTGAAAATTTAATTGCGTCCCAAAATAAAATAAGCGTATTACCTGAATTCATTGGAAATTTAATTTCACTTAAAGTTTTAAAGGTAAGCGATAATTGTATTTCAAATATTCCAAAATCTATAGTATCTCTCCATTCTCTTGAAATATTAGATTTATGTGGTAATCAGATTAAAAAAGTGCCTGAAAAACTTGGTGAGTTAAAGTTTCTAAAGGAATTATACTTGAACGGTAATCAATTGAAAAATATACCGTTTTCAATAAAGAAGTTAAAATATCTTAAAAAGTTATCATTAAATGGTAATAAAATCACTTCTCTTCCTGATTTTGTATTAAATATGTGTAAAAGTTAGTACTAGAATCATCTATAGGATTAATCAAATTAAGAAATTATATCATTTCCTTTTAAAATCGTTTGGGAAAATCTATGGTGTTTAGGATTAAATAAGCTATTTTGATAAGAATGAAAAAGCTTTATAAATCCTTAAGTATATCTATAAATGATTTAAATTAAAGGTGTAATGTAATTATGGTATTTAATCCGTTTGGTAGTAGTTTGGCTTTTGTTTGGGATATAATTGCGACCGTTATTTCTATCGTAATATTATTGGCTTTAGTTCAGATTAATGGGGTTATGCAAAAGAAAGGAATAGTTTCTCAAATTATTACAAGAAAATTCGTGCATATTTTTGCGGGTCCCATATTCGTTGTTACTTGGATGCTTTTTTCAGGCGAAGTCATAAGTCATTATATAGCTTCGATAGTTCCCTTATTGTTTGTTTTACAATTT
>JBHLLM010000286.1:0-4416 GCA_048885575.1 Candidatus Hermodarchaeota archaeon | reverse complement strand
ATCGCCTTTGGAGAATTTAATTACTACTTTATATTTGGAATAAAATTTGGATAACATGAATCCCTATGACATTATATGAAGCGTGCAAAACCCAGTTTTATAGAAGGTTATTAACGCATTATGACAATATTATTCTATGATTTCACAAAATATAAATAATTTTTTGTCTATCTCGATTTCTCCCGTGAAAAAAAGGAAAATTGAAAGTGATTACGAGTTAAGTTATTTTTAACAGGAAAAGAGAGTTATCTATATTTCTCTAGCAAATTCTGAGCCAACTTAAGAAAAAAATCTACAAACTGAGGAATACATCAATATTGAGTTTTTAGATATTATAAAAATTATTCTAAATCATATTATAATTATCAGTTATTTTTCTAATGGTATAATAATTTAAAATCAAGACTAATAAATTCAAAGAATCTCTTTTCTATCTTATGAGAAAAGTTGAATTAGGAAAAACCAAGGAACTAATTCCTGTACTGGGACAAGGTACGTGGGGAATTAAAAGTAGAAAAGGAAAAGAATACTACGATATATGGAAAAAGTCATTAAGACGCGGAATAGAATTAGGTTTGACACACATAGATACAGCTGAAATTTATGGGTTTGGAACTTCAGAGAAAATTGTTGGCGATATAATTTCTGAACATAACAGAGATGATTTATTTATCACAAGCAAGTTATTTCCGATGCATATGAGCTTAAAGGCGATGAAAAAAGCAGCTAATAAGAGTTTAAAACGCCTACGAATTAATAATTTTGATTTGTACTTAATACATTGGCCTTCCCCTCTCACCTCAAGGGAAAAGCAGATGAAGATATTGGATCATTTAATCAAAGAAGGGAAAACTAGGTACGTTGGAGTAAGTAATTTTTCAGTAGAACAGTTCAAGGAAGGTTTAAACTTTCTTAACACCGATTTAGTGACGAATCAATTACCCGCAAACATCGCCAAGCAAAAACATATATTCGACTCATTACCATACTATCAAGAAAAGGGAGTAACATTAACTGCTTATAGTCCTCTTGGTCACAGAGGTTTTTCTAACTTAAAAGGCGCTTTAAAAGATAAATTAAGCAGTATAGCAGAAGCCCATAATGCAACAATTCAACAGATTGCTATAGCATGGCTTATTAACCATGAAAATGTTATATCTATACCCAAAGCGTTTAAACTTGAACATGTTGAAGCAAATGCTAAAGCAGCAGAAATCACATTGACTGAGAATGAGATAAAACTTATTGAAAACGCATAAATCTCTTAAAATTTAACTTTAAAATTAATATCTATCTATTTCTTCAACTTAAAACTTAATCGCGATATAAAAAAATTTTAATTTCATTTTAGCTATCTTATTGCATAGAGGACTCATCATTCTCAAAGGTACTAAACTGAAGTAGCAAAAAGCAAGTAATTATGAAGTGGAAATGCGATAAGTGTGGCGATCTCTTTGATCTATATGATATACCCGAAAAATGTCCGAAATGTGGTGCTGAAGATGGTACATTTAGTTTGGTGGATGATGAATGAAGAACATTTTTAAAAAATAAATGAAAAAGCGACACCTGAGATATATACCCGCCTTTTTGTTCTATTCCTCGTTGCCAAGAAATAGGTGGGGCATCAAACTACGCGGCCTACCTAAAGCTCGTTCCAAATTCTCATCACTTTCATTTGGCCTTGCACCTTGGTTTTAGCTCGTTCCAACCGTTCCCGATTACAATTTCTCTGGCTTAAATCCAAGTCATTAATGTGTGTAAAAGGGCAGTGCCGTTTCAGTTGCTAAAATACGGTTCTCACCGTAGTAATTATCTACTCCAAGTTTGGAAATGTGAGGCGAGGTTCCTCAGCGAATCAAGTTCACCGTCAGCCCCATATCTCATGTGTCATTAAACAATTAAAAAATTTTTTTATATAAATTTTTGTATCTTCTTCTATATTGTTTAAGCTATAAAAGATGAAAAGAGCTGTGATTTTCAAAATCTTAAGCACTATATCGTTATACATTGATTCAATGATTTTTCAATCTCGACTGAACGATTAGCAGTCCAACGACAGTCATCGCGAAAAATAAAGCAAATAATCCCCCAAAGGAAATAGTAGGCTCGTTGAACACTTTAATACTTAATGTGGATACGACTTGACCATCTGATTTTATTTCTTCTCTAATTAATATTCCTTGATCATTATAATGAAGGATTGCCTGATCATTATTAATGTCAATTGTAATTGTATTTTCCTCTACACTAGCAGACCAGGATGTATATGTATCAATGTAACCTTTTATAATGTTTATGTTAACTGGATCATTTGGCATCATATAAAAGCCTCCAAATCCATTGATTAATAAATTCTCCATATTTTGATGATATCGAAAGTATTGTGCTGTTTTATTATATAACAAGCAGGTTTGGTTAGCAAATTCTATCGAATCCACGAGTAGTGCTTCATAATCATTAGTTTCTGGATTTAATTCGCTAACAGATATATTAACAACCAATAGAGGAGGATTGTTATTTAATTGATAGATATCAATAACCTTTACCTCTAGCTTTGAGAGTGAAGCTGCTAGTGATGATTCAAAATCATATTCAATGAAACCCTCTTCATCCATAGGTACACACGAATCTCCCAGTTTAAATGTTGGAGAGGATTTTGGTGCTTGAATGGGTAAAACAAAATAATATACGCAAAGTAAAATAATCAATATCTCTAAAGTTATTCGTTGATACCTCATTAATTATATCTTCGTTAATCGGTCTTATATTTTTTTTTTTTCACTATTTAAGATTTTATTTACTTAAAAGGGAACAGAAAAATCCAAAAAGATTTTATTGATTTATTCCTCATTTAAGGCATAGGTGAAGATATCACAATGTTTTTTAAATCCTAATTTCTTATAAACAAATTGACCCATTGAGGAAGCTTGAAGAACTCCAAACTTATATCCCATATCACGTGCGTCTCTTAATGCTTTTTCACTCAGCGTAAAGGCAAAATTTTGATTTCTAAAGTTTGGTAAGGTGGAAACAGCATGAAGTCCAGCTACTCTTGGGATTAGATAAAGTAATAACGCTGAAACACAAACCTTTTTATGAATTCCTATGTAAAATTTAACTTCATTCTGAGGAAGTAAATATTCTAACAACTCTTTATCAACAGTTATGTGAAAAACAGAAGAAACGACTTGAGACCAATCATCTAACTTTTCTTTATACTCAATTTTTTTTACAATTAATGAAGAATTAATATTTGGAGAAAGTTTTATTTTTAACAAATCAATAGCCATCCCTGCTTGGTGAAACACTTCGGAAAATCCATATTTTAAAAGCTTTTTACCAAGACTCTTAGGTTTGGTCAATGGTCCAACTGTCCATCCATCAGGCGCTTTTTCTGAGTTTATTAGACTTCTTAAATTCTTTATTTCTGAATCTACATCCAAATCATTAAAATTTGCATAAAAGATACAACTCGGCCAATCTGCATTGTGCGCACGTACCCACTTTAGATGATTGGTATCCATCGATTCAAAATTAGAATGATTAGAGCACTTTAAGTAGAAGTTATCTAAATTTTGTTCAATTGAACTTAAGAGGAATTTCGACATAACGATATAAATATTTCTAAGAATAAAAAATTATTTGGTTATAATATCTTGTATTAACTAATTCGATTCTTCCATAGGTTTTTGTGATTTTTCGTAAGAATATAGGTAGCTGTGTCGTTTTAAGTCAATAGATAAAGTTATAAAAAGCCCAATCCCTAAAATAACTGCTGTAAAACCTATTAGATCGTATTGATTAAAAAAGATCATACTTATAGTTATTCCTCCTAATTGAATGAACCCTGTTGCGATTAAAGGTGAAATTATTTGTGCTATTGATTGAATATTGGTCGTCATACCACTTACTAAACCTTGTTTATCTGCATCAACAGCTTTAGTAATGTTAGTTTGGATTAAAGGAGGTAAAAATACCATACTGAATACAAACGATGGAAGGAAAGCAAAAATCATCCATAAATCTGACATAAAAGGAAATATGGCGAAATTTATTATAAGAAGTATCGAAGCAATGAGTAAGATCCTCTTTTCTCCAATTTTTTTAAAGAGAGGTTTCATAAGCAAACCTCCATATATCATGACTGCAACACCAGCAAGAGTCATAACAAACCCGATTATGACAGGTGTTGCTCCATACCTCTCGTCAAGAATTAATGCCATGCTCGAATTAAACATAACTGTAATAGAGAACAATAAGAAAACTTGAGAAAAACGCATGATAACTTCTCCCGTGAAAGTCCTTGATTTGCTTATTGAAGTTAATTTAAGAGTCTCTTTTTTTTGTTTAAGATCCAATATTCGATCTTTAGGCATACTTTCGATTAATACTCTTAAAGTCAAGATCATAGCA
>JBHLLM010000285.1:0-4416 GCA_048885575.1 Candidatus Hermodarchaeota archaeon | reverse complement strand
ATTATATAATTCTGTCTTGCCTTTTGCGAATGCTCCAACAATTGATAAAATTGGGAATAAATCTGGGATATCTTCGATATCAATTGCTAATCCCGTTAAGGGGAATTTATTTATATTCCCATTAATGGAAATGCAATGTTTATCTTTTAAAATTTCAATTTTAGCACCCATTTTCTTTAGAATCTCTAAAATTTTTTGATCACCCTGTGGTTTATCAAAATTGAGATTTCTTACAATGATTAGGGAGTCTTCTGGAGAGAGTATAGCTGCGACAATTATAAAAGAAATTGAAGAAAAATCTCCGGGTATTTCGAAAGTTTGGGTTCTAAAATTTTGTCCACATGGAATAACATATTTACCAATTCTTTTTTCATCTAAAAACTCTTGAATATTAATTCCAAATGATGCTAAGATATCTAAAGTAATTACCACATACGGGTATGATACTATAGGAGATGTTATTTTAATGGTGATGGAACTTGTTTTCTTACAATTTAATAGAGGACACATTATAAGTAGAGCAGAAATGAATTGTGAGCTTATATTACCTGCGAGCTCAATTGGGTTACATTGCTTACCTTTTCTCTTAATTCTTAGGTAATTTTCAGTTAAATGATAATTACCTCCTATAAATTCTAAAGCTTTTAGTAATGGAATAATTGGTCTCTTCCTTAATAAGAATTCTCCCGAAAAAGTGAGTCCACCATCAATTAACATTGCTAATGCAGAAAAGATTCTAATTGAAGTCCCAGAATTTTTACAATCAAGAATTCTTTTACTAGGTTTTATTTTTCCTAATTTACTTGTGACCATATAGGTATCCTCTGATACTCTTGAGATTTTATGACCCAAAGACCTTAAAATGTCAATTGTAACTTCAACATCCCCAGAAATTAAAGGATTTTTGATAATTGACACCCCCTTTGCAAGAGTAGAGATTATAAAAGCACGGTGTGAATAACTCTTAGAAGGAGGAGCAGTTATATCTCCTTGAAGTTTAGTTGTGGGAACAATTTTTAGTTTCATAGAACTATCATCAACAATTAATTCTATAAGTCCTTAAATAAAAATAAAAGAAGACTTTAATTATATTTCTATTTTACTATTTTGCGTTTTTATTATCCTCGATCTAAATGATTAGATAATTAGGATTCATAAAAAATAATAAGTGAAAACTACTCATAATATATTAAATAAAATCAATTAGAGCTTAAATTTTCTAAAAAGGATGTTTCAAAAATGGGAGATAATACATTCGGAATGAAATTTAAAATCACATCTTTCGGAGAAAGTCATGGTAAAGTGGTAGGGGTTGTTATTGATGGAAGCCCTGCGGGACTAAAATTGGATTTAAATTTTATCCAAAGTGAAATAGATAGAAGAAAACCAGGAAAATCGAAGGTTAGTACAACTCGTAAAGAACCAGATAAAGTTGAAATTTTATCGGGAATTTTTAACAACAAAACGACTGGTGCTCCTATTTGCCTAATTATTAAGAATCTAGATGTAGATTCATCTAACTATCAAAATTATAGAGATTTTTTAAGACCCTCTCATGTTGATTATGTAACTTTACAAAAATATGGTGAATTCGCCGATTATCGTGGTTCTGGAAGATTCTCAGGAAGAATTACTGCAGGATTTGTAATGGCGGGTGCTATGGCAAAACAGATTTTAAGTAAGTTCAATATTTCAATAATAGCTTATACTAAAAGTATCGGTAATATTGAGGATAATCAAGATTATTCTAATTCTAGTCTTGAAACTCTGATTCAACAAAGAGAAAAATCACTAGTAGGAGCGTTGGATATCGAACTGTCAAGAAAAATGGAAAAAGAGATTGAGATTGCTAAAAAAGATAAAGATTCTGTAGGAGGGAAAATTCAATGTATTATTAATAATGTTCCTCCTGGAATTGGAGGACCGATCTTTAATAGCCTTGAATCCAATATTAGTAGAGCAATTTTCGCTATACCCGCGATAAAGGGAATTGAGTTTGGCGCTGGATTCAAAGCTTCAACAATGAGAGGATCAGAACATAACGACCCATGGACAATCATTAACGGTAAAATAAGAACAACAAAAAATGATTCTGGGGGAATAATAGGGGGTTTATCAACCGGCATGCCAATAATTTTTACATTAGCTGTAAAACCAACACCCTCAATAGGAAAAGTCCAAAAAACAGTAAATATTAGAAGAATGAAAGAAGAAGACATAAGCTTTGAGGGAAGAAATGATCCTTGTATAGTGCCTCGAGCAGTTGTAGTTGTAGAATCTATAGCTGCCATTGTTATTTTAGATCATTTATTAATTGAAGGAAAGATACCAAGTGTTTTAGAAGATTAAAGGATTGGATTAAAAATGAAAAAGACAGTCACCGCAATTTTAATAGGAGCAGGAAATAGAGGGATGGATGTTTATGGTAATTACGCCCTTAAGTTTCCTGATAAATTAAAGTTCGTAGCAGTTGCAGAGCCTATTCAATTTAGGAAAGAAAAGTTCGCTAAATTTCATAACATTCCTTCAAATCGAATATATAATAGTTGGGAAGATCTTTTGGATGAAAAAAAATTCGCTGATGTTGCTTTCATTTGCACTCAAGACCAATTGCATATTGAACCTACTTTAGAAGCCCTTGATAAAGGGTATAATGTTTTATTGGAAAAACCAATGGCACACACTCTAGAAGGTTGCCTTAAGATCATAAGAAAAGTTGAAGATACTAAGAAGATATTAGGAATTAGCCATGTTTTAAGATATACCAACTTTTTTATCACAGTTAAAGACACGATTCAAAAAGGATTATTAGGGAACATTATAAATATTTCTCATCGAGAAAATGTAAGCTGGTATCACATGGCACACAGTTTTGTTAGGGGAAATTGGAGGAATGTAAATTTATCATCTCCTATGATACTTCAAAAATGTTGTCATGATTTAGATTTAATTTTTTGGATGGTTGGGGTGAAATCAAAATTAATAAGCTCATTCGGAGGTTTAAAGCATTTTACAAATTCTAATGCACCTAAGAATTCTCCAAATTACTGTGTAGAAGGTTGTCCTGAAGAGAGTACCTGTTTGTACTTTGCTCCAAGGATATATATAGATATCATTCCTATTATACAAATTTTACAAAAAAGTAATCAAATTGGATTTAAAATTCTAGCCAATTTAAGGAAAAATCATGTGAGATTATTAACAACCTTAAGTAAGCTAATTAAACCTTTACAACGTTTAAGGTATTGGAGAGAATGGCCAGTAGAACCTCTTTATTCTGGACTTCCTGAAGAAAGCGCCGAAGATTATACCGATGAAACAAAAATGAATATTCTGAAAACAAGCCCCTATGGTAGATGCGTTTATAAATCTGATAATGATGTAGTTGACCATCAAGTCGTTAATATCGAATTTGAGAATAATGTGACCGCTAATCTAATTATGCATGGATTTAGCGAACGGGAGGGGCGGACCTTAAGAATTGATGGTACCAAGGCGACACTTATAGGTCAATTTTTTGATTCGGGTCAAGAAATTACATTGTTCGATCATTTTTCTGGCACTAAAAAAGTGATTTTTTCTCAAAAATTAACAATTGATAGTTCTGGGCATGGTGGAGGTGATTTTGCTTTAGTCGATGCTTTTTTGGAAACTCTTGATAATAATAATTCTCAACCTTTAACAAATGCTTACGAAACTTTAGAAAGCCATCTTATGGCTTTTGCAGCCAATGAATCACGTTTACAAGCAAAAGTTATTGATATGGATAATTTCCGACGGATATAGGAAAATTTGAATAATACAAATTTTTAATTACTTTACCTTTATTAGATAAATATAGAAAAAAATTGCAATTTATAAATCATGAGTAGAAAAATCGATACATCTGACCAGTTCATTGAATTCTATATTAAAAAAGGACATTATTTAGTTGAACTTTCAGAAAATCACTTTAAGAACAAGGAGTATAAAAAGTGTCTAGAATTACTCTCTCAAGCACATGGTATGTTTGAGAAGGGAGGAGCAAAAGATGATGCAGAGAGAGTTAAATTAAAATTTGATGATATTAAAAAAACTTTTTTTAAAACTAATACTCATCAGTAATTCTTTTCTTTTCTTAATTTTTTAATGATATTAGCTATGTGCGGTCCATTCCAGAATACTTTCTGGCATTTTGGATTATCACATTGAAAAAATTCATTATAAGTCTTAAAAGTTGCATGTTTAACGAATTTCTTTATTGAATTCTTATTATTTACCTTAATTAATATTGAATTACAAACTGAGCACCTAGCATTTTCTATGTTAAACTCATAATTTAAATTTAACTTACGTTTGAGTTGATCTAGGTAATTGTAAACTCCTTCCCCTTCTAGTAAAATCGCATTTTCTTTTATTTCATTATAGAATGGCAAA
>JBHLLM010000284.1:0-4424 GCA_048885575.1 Candidatus Hermodarchaeota archaeon | reverse complement strand
CAACTATTTGTGGGACCGGATTAGATTGCGTCCCTTTACCAGGTAATATTACTGAACGAGAACTATTTTATATCTTGTTAGATCTATGTACAATCTCATTAAGATTAAACAAGCCCCTTACTGCAAGACTCATGCCTATCCCTGATAAAAACGTGGGTGATATCGTAGATTTTGATTTCGAATACTTTGCATCTTCGAAGGTGCTTGATGTTAGGAGGCTGCAGTCCACTGAAAACGACCTATTCTCCAGCAAAGAAAAAAGTATCACTTTTCTATAATAAAAATTATGAAGCTAGCTTTATCTAGATTATGTTAGTAAGAAGTAAATTAAATATGCTAGAAAAAAATAATATACACAATAAAAACCATGTCTAAAAAGAATAAAAGTTGGTTCTTTTCTAATGAAGTTTTAGAGTATTTTGATATCGAACTTGAATCGAAACCAGATTTGAGTAAAGATATTAAATATAATACCAAGCTTAGAAAAAACTCAAATTTCCTTAGAGATGAAATGTTAAACGAACTAAGCCGTTTAAATGAAATAATGCTAAAAAATCCTGATTTAAAACTAAAAACTTTATCGGAACCAGAAAAAATTATTTTCAATGATTTTATGCGTTTTTATTCTATATGTCCAATGTGTAAAAAATCTAATCATGCTTTACACTTAAAAAAGCTATACGCACTAGAGGAAAATGAGGAATATAAGAATGAATTAATACATTTAATGAGCGTACAAGGTAGAAGAGAACATGATTTTAGTATTAATACTGGACTACTCTGCTGTGATTGTTTTAAATCTTTTTTTAATAGAAAATGATTTAGTGTAATTTAGTGTTGATTATTCTAAATATTCTATTACTTTTCCACTTTGAGTTATTTCATAAAAGATTTCATTACTCTCATCATCAACAGTGGAATTTATACAAAAAGCTTTGAGTAAATAATCGATGTTATAGATTAATTGGTTTTCTTCTTTAATCACTTTTTTTTCGACTAATAAATTGAGAAGTTCTTTCTTTGAAATTTTCTTAGCTTTATTTATTATTTCTAATATTTCTCTTCTTACAGGATGATTAACTGCTTTTAAGTAAAGATCGTGCAAATATTTGGTGCCCTCCAAAGTTTGACTATATTCTTCCATTGATTTATAATTTTTAAAATCAAATTCATCTGGCATATGATATTCAAGGGTTGAAGAAATTAAAGGTTTTTTATATATAAGCTTTAATTCTCAATCTGAATAGTTGTCTATTATTTGTTGAAATCTTAAAAGAAAAACATTTTATAGTAAGACGCCTATTTCTTTTTTAGTTTCAATTTAAAAAATCTGATGAATTTAAAATGAATTTTGAAGAAATTAAAAAATTACTTGGCAAAGATGCGGATGACCTTCTAAATCATATGTGCACAGGAATCCCAAAAGAAATGATTCACGCTCCTGGTCCAGACTTTATAAATCGTGTGTGGGAACATTCCGATAGAAACAATTTAGTGTTGAACAATATGGAAAGGATGTTTAATCAGTGCGGTAGGTTAGCAGGTACGGGGTATCTTTCAATTCTGCCAGTAGATCAAGGCGTTGAACATACGGCATCAGCCAGCTTTGCCGTAAATCCTCGATACTTCGATCCCGAAAATATAATTAAACTCGCAATAGATGGAGGATGCAGTGGCGTAGCATCTACACTAGGCGTTTTAGGTTCTGTTAGCAGGAAATACGCTCGGAAAATTCCATTTATACTGAAAATAAACCATAACGAAATACTCACAAAGCCTGAATTGTCTGATCAAACTATGTTCGCAAGCATAGATCAAGCTTGGGATATGGGAGCTACGGCAATTGGCTCAACAATATATTTTGGATCTGAATTTTCGCGAAGACAAATACAGGAAACATCTGAAGCTTTTAAATATGCCCACGAACTTGGCTTAGTATGTATTCTATGGACTTATCTTAGAAATAAAGAAGAGTTTGTTAAAGATGGAAAAGATTATCACACGGCGAACGATTTAGAAAGCCAAGCTAACTATCTAGGAGTCACGGTAGAAGCAGATATAATAAAGCAAAAGCTTTCTACTTTAAATCGAGGTTTCTTAGATTTAAAATTTGGAAAAACAGACAAACTCGTCTACGAAAAGTTGGCAACAGACCATCCTATTGAATGGAATCGTTATCAAGTCGCAAATTGCTATATGGGACGTGTAGGATTAATTAATTCTGGTGGAGAAACAGGAGAAAACGATCTTATTGAGGCTGTAAAAGCTGCAGTTATTAATAAACGGTCTGGTGGTATGGGGCTCATTCTTGGAAGAAAGGCTTTTAAGAAACCAACTCCCGAAGGGATAAGAATCCTTAACGCAGTCCAAGATGTCTATTTAGCCAAAGATATAACTCTCGCTTAAATCCATTATCTTTTTTTTTCAGCCTTTTTAATTTAACATAATAAGCAGAATGCAAAAATTGGTCTACACAAAATTAATTAAAACTCAATTCTATATTATTCTTAAGTTAAAAAAAGTCATCTTTAGAATTAAAAAATTAGAGCAAATGAAATGGGAAACTATAATTATAATCCAAATCAAGGTAAAAATCCTTATAGGGTAAATAGAGAGCCCGTAAGAGAATCATCTCCAAGTAAATTTGCATCACCCTCTATAGATTTTGATATTCAACGAATTTGTCCAGCTTGTGGTAAAATTATTAAAATTAGTCATAATTTTTGTAAATTTTGTGGAGTAGATTTAAGTGCAATACATCCAATAGGATATTCCGATAGAACCTTAAAGGAATTGGCAAACACAGCATTAACGGATCCAGATCCAGGCGTTAGAAAGGATGCGGTCGACACTTTAGGTGATTTAGGCGAAGCAGAAGTTCTGGGAGTTTTTGCTTACATTTTACTTAACGATACTGATGAAATGGTTCGTAAAGAGGCTGCAGATGAGCTAGGAAATTATTCCCACCCACATTCGCTTGACATTTTGGCGAAAGCTTTGAAGGATAAAAGTCCGATAGTACGAAAGGAAGCAATTGAGGGTTTAAAAAAAATTAAAAAGAAAAATAAACCCGAAAAAATTGAAATGGAATACAGAGAAAAAGATGAAAATGCAAAGCAATCTCAAGAAGTCGAGCAAAAGACAATTGAGTTTAGCGAAATAGAAGAAGAAAACAAAGAAGAAGCGGGAGAAGAAGAATTCTCAGAAGAAGTTGAAGATAATGATAAAGAATATTAAAAATAGTAGCTCATAATATTTCTTAAAAAGCCTTAATCGTTGTTTTTTGGTATTTTTGGTAATTCTCTTTTAATTGTTGAATTAGGTTTTTTAACTTCACCATTGGAAGTTTCTGATCTTTTTTTTAGAACTTCAACAGCCTCAACAATTCCTTTTTTCTCATTGAAATATACTCTGAATACATTGTTTGATAACTCCATTACTCCTTTAGGAAGCTTTTTTATTTCTTCCCAAACTATCTCTTCAACATTCTCTCCAAACACATCAGTTATTTTTGATACTGCTCCATATAATTTATGCCCAAGAATTAGGTTTTGACGCTCCAAGTCTTCTGGAATGCTTATTTTTAATATTTTTTCCTTTATTTTTTCTTTATCCTCTATTGATAGCCTATCAATTAGTTCGGTTTGTTGCTTTTTTCTTTTTGGAGTTCCTATCGCAAAACTCGAAATAATAACATCATCCGATTTGTCTATTAAGTCATGAGAATACTTCTCCTTATCTTCATCACTAATGTTCGTTTTTTGTTCTTTCGAAAGGCGTTCCAACTCTAAAAGACGATCTCGTTCAAAATTTCTAACGTATCGCATATCGGGAAGTCGTTCGGTGACTTCCATTGACTCTAACCTAAAAGCGTTTAAAAATTCTTGTAACTCATCTCCCTGGTCAATAGATATTATTTTACATCTATGATATCGGGCGTCCTCACTCAAGTCTCTTTGTAAATCTTGTGCAACTCTCGAACTAATAAATCGTTTCCTAACGGGAGACTTCGAGCCCTTCCAAATATATATTCTCCTTAGATCTTCTCGAATAATTATAAGCACTTGTTCAGGATTTAAATGGTTTTGAAGTTCTTCAGGTTTTATATTTAATTTTGTGCGTTCTCCGGTGTTTTGCAGGTTATATACAATAAATTCTTCATAAATTTCAGTCATTCTTGTATTCTCTTCTCTGTTTGTATCTTTTATTAGATTTTTTATTTAACGATGTTTCAAATTAATTATACAGTCTTTTACCAAAATATAAAATTTCCATAATAAAAATGTATTCAAAAACTTAGATAAAAATGCTTTAAGCAAATATAAGCTATAAAAATTAAAAAAGAATGTTCTAGATTTTTAATAACATATTTAATCTAATTGCTACTTAGATAAAATTAATCAAAATCGACGTCTTGGTCCCCC
>JBHLLM010000283.1:0-4454 GCA_048885575.1 Candidatus Hermodarchaeota archaeon | reverse complement strand
ATCGCGTTGGCTTTCACCACCACATAATCGTTCGCGTGAGCGTAAGATTCTGCGAGTTCTGGTCTTGTAAGGATCAATGCGGCAGCTCCGTCCGACATTCCGCAGTTAAGTCTAATTGACTTAAGCTTTTGCACAACAGTCGAAGCGGCCTAGGGGATCAGCAATCATTGGAGCTTTCATCGCAGCATCAATTGAAATTGGGCTTCGAAAGTGTGCTTTTGGATGATGAGAACCGTTATCATGATTTTTTACGGCAACTCGAGCAAGATCCTCCTTTGTCCAACCAAATTCGTGGAAGCATCTCGTTGCTGCCATCGAAAACATTGCGGGTGCCGAAGGTGTTGGGTATAATGGATGTCCAAATTGTGTAAATCCAGGCAAACCACTGCCTCCTTCGTCCATTAGTTTCTCTACTCCACAGGCAAGAGCAATATCATATGCACCAGAGGCGATAGCGAAAGAGGCATTACGAAACGCGTCCATACCTGAAGCGCAGTAATTTTCTACTCGAGTGGCAGGTTTACCATCCAGTCTTAAGATATCTTCAACCATTGCGCCTGATAATCCAGTAAAATAGTAAAATATTCCAATCCAGCTCGCATCAACTTCATCCTTGGTGATTCCGGCGTCCTTCGTTGCGCTTTGGAACGCTTCGAAAAGTAAGTCGTGTTGGGACTTGTCCCATAGTTCACCATATTTTGTCATATCGCAACCGATAATCGCGACTTTGTCTTTAATACCATGTCTTACCATATTTTTCACCTCCTTTAAGGTCTCCCCCTCACGGGTCGACATTTCCAATAATAATTTTTAAATTCAGCGCCTTCATGTTCTTTTCTGAAGGTTAGCTCGACTTTCATTCCTATTTCGACATTTTCTTCGGGATTTTCAATTTCAGTCATATTAACGAGCACTCTACCGCCACCATCGAGATCTATGACGCATCGAGGGACAGGTGTGTTGAGATATGCTCCGCCTACCAAGTGATCGAGTGTATAGGTAAAGAGTTCTCCTTTCTTTGCAAGTTTCACGGGTTCAAGTTGATCGTCAGCCCTACAGACAGAACAAGCCCGGGAAAGATCTGGATATTGCACGGTACCACAATTCTTGCATTTTACTCCATACCACTTATAAACTGAAGGAGTATCGCGCCAGATTAAAACAGCTGAACTCTTACGTGTATATCTGTCCTTATGGAGTAATTCTTTAGCCTCAACGAACATGTTGTAATTCTTGAGGAGGGCCATCGATTTTTGGTGACCGATAAAACCCATTCTTCCTTTACCAATATCTTTAACACCATCTTTATCTCTAACTTGCATTAGGATTGCATCTGCTCCATCTCCAAAACCGGCCAAGATGATTCTGGCATCTGATTTAGGTCTTCGTAAGCTGGCAATGAGGAGCATGAAGGGCATTGCTGTGCCTGTGTCACCTACTTGAAAGAATAAGCTATTTTGGGCTACTCCTTGGCCAAACTTCATTATCTTAGAGATTCTACTGTGCATTCGGGGATTATTATAGTAATAAGCCGCTATATCGATATCTTCAGAAGGATTTAAATTATTGCGTTTTAAGATTTCAGACATTACTTTGGTGATGCTTTCCACATAAAACTTTGCGTCCATTTTAACTTCGAAAGTTCTGATAAAATCATCCTTATCCGCTCTTTTCCACGGTCCAGTCACATTTGCTGAAACTGAATAATAATCATCGATCGAAATTGGAATATTTTCTTCTTCCGCAACGAGTAATGCAGCAGCACCATCAGCAAATCCAAATTCCCACATAGTTGAGGGTTCAGGTTTTCTAGTATCAGCTGCAACAACTAAAATACTGTTGATGTCTTTGTTAGCTTTGATTGTATCAACAGCTCTAGTTAAAGCTGTTGTACCTGCTTTAGTAGAATCTGTAAAATCTGCGGTAATGATGTCCTCTCTCATATCGAGTATGGTTGCGATTAATGATGCTGAATCTTTTTCAGTATAAACTTGTGTGGTTGAAGCAAAGAATATTCCATCAATGGTCTTGGGGTCAATTCCCGCTAAGCAATCAAATCCTGCTTCTACGGACATTGTTAAGCTATCTTCATCTTCCATTGCAACTGCTTTAGTCCCAGGAACTGAGGGAAAATCCCATGCTTTCGCAATAAGCTCTCGGGGTAGCATATATTTAGGCAAATATGCACCATAACTTTTAATACCAATTGGCATAATAATCTTTTACCTCTTATATCTTACATTTTTGTTGTTTGGATATATAAAATTGGTTATATGATTCTCAATTTTTGAAATTAAATATATTTTGGTTTTTAGTTTCGAGTTATCTTCGATATGGTAATTACTTTCATATAGGAAAAAGGTTAAAAAAGTTCGTTAAAATAAGTAAAAATGTTAAAAAATGTTAATCGGTTTCAAATTTTTTTTCTAAAACAGTAATAATTGGTTTAAACCCTACTTTTCCGAAAATATCAATTAATTTTTGATCGCCCATATAAGCCATATTAATTCGTACGGCTTCACATCCCCACGATTTTAATATTTGTATAGCTCTATCTGCTAAAATTTTACCCACGCCTTTACCGATAAATTCTTTTTCTGTTGCCCAATTATTTAGATAACCAATATATTGTCCAAGGTTTGTTTTAACTGCTTCTAACATTCCCATTGATACTACTTGACCTGTCTTTTTAAGTTCAGCTATTAAAGTTATTCGTTTCAAATTGGGTTTAAATTGGCGAAGTCCTGAAGTTTCTCTCCATTTTGATTCAACGAATCCAATGTTATATTTTTTTTGGAGTTCTTGTAATATTTTTAAAGTTGCTTGATAATCAGAAGTTCTATAATTTCTAATTATAATATCTTCTTCTTTTAATATTTCATCACTCATTCATCATACACCGTTCCCTTAATAATTATGATTTTTCAAGAAGTTTTAAATCAATCCTTTTTGAGAGTAATTTTTCATTGGTTACCTCGTCAATAATAAAGAAGAGGTACTCGTCTATGTACTGAATAATCGGTGATATAAAAACCAATTCTTCTTGTGCGCCCCAAAAATCAATTGTTTCGATCATAACTTCTTTCTCAAAATACTCCTTGAGGTGATTGATTCTTACAACTATCCCCTTAATTGCTTGTAGCGAATTATTCTGGACTAATATTTCTAATTCTTGGCTATCTTCTATAATGTTGATTTTAAGTATAATAAAGGGTTTTTTATCAGTGAAATTCACTTCTCCTTTTATATTAGGATCAAATAACTGAATGTTTGAGAAGGAACCATTATAATCTTTACCTTCTATATGCGATACATCAATGCCTTTAAATGCTAAATATGCTATAGCTTTTTGCATTCTTATTGATGTGGTGTCAGAATTCTTTACTACATTAGAAAAGAATTTATTTATTATAGCTTCAATCTCACTTCTTAGCTCTTTTTTAATTGATTCGCCCCTTTCTATACGTTTCTTAATTTTCGGAGATTTAATGACCTCCTCTTTTAAGATCTCAGAATCAATTATTTCAAACAGCTTATTTTCGTATTTATCTCGAATTTCTTGTGTTAGAAGCCTAATCAATTCATCTCCAAAAAGTTCAATGTTCTTAGGTAGTGATAATATAATTACAATTGTTTCAGGAGTTTCTTCTTCGAGCCCAGCTCTTCTTTTTTCCCTTTGAGAGCGAGTTAAAAATTTTTTACCGAAGAATGTGTAGCCTTTAAATTCGAGATCTATGTGATCTAATGCGTCAGATTCATCTAAACTTAAAAACCAAATAGGATGGTACCTAATCGGGCGCATAAATGCTTTATTTCTTTTATATTGATCGACAGGGTAAATTAATAAAGGCATATGGCCTTGTGCTTCGTCAAAATACATTACATAGACTACAGCTAATTCTTCGTAAGGATTTTTATCCGGTGATGAATCAAATAATTCAGCCAAGAATTTACCCTTTTAATCGATTATTTACGAAATATACTATAGAATTAAATAATTCTTTCTCTAAAAGTTTAATTAAAAAATATGTATTTTTAATTATAACATTTATGAAGTGATTTTTTATGCAAATAACTGATATTAGAACATATGTCTTAAAAATGGATTTTAAAGTCAAAATTGGAAGCATGCCACGACTTCAAGCAAGTGGTCTTTATACTAATGTAAAAACCGATGAAGGAATTGAAGGATGGGCATTATCCCACTGGAATTTAAGTAATTTAGCTCAAAAACAATTTATCGATGAAGCCTTGAAAAGGCTAGTTTTAAATAAAGATCCTTTTATGGTTGAGGAAATCTTTCATGAAGTATACCAAAACACCAATAGAATTATGTTTGGAATCGGACCAGCCACATCTGCTATACAAATCGCATGTTGGGACATAATAGGAAAGGCAACTAAACAACCAATTTATAAGCTTCTCGGGGGTCGAAAGAAAGAAGTTAACTGTTA
>JBHLLM010000282.1:0-4457 GCA_048885575.1 Candidatus Hermodarchaeota archaeon | reverse complement strand
AAGTTATTGAAAAATTTCCAGAATTTATTTCCTTCGAGCGAGATAAAATTTTTAAAAGACGGAGATTTACTAAGTTATTAGCTTATCCTTATAATCTTTCTGATAACCTAAAATATTTTGATAGATCTGTTCAAAAATTAGAACACATAATTATTGAGTAAAATAAAAGAAAAATTATGGAAATTCCTGGAACCCAACATCTAAGAAATAAGGAATTCACTCTTAAAGTTGTGCGAGCAATAAGTGGCTTACTTAAGGAGATCAATAAACCTATTAAGCTTATGCATGTATGTGGCACTCATGAGCATACAATTTCGAAGTATGGGCTGAGATCCTTATTACCAAAAAACTTAGAGATTTTATCTGGTCCCGGGTGCCCTGTTTGTGTGTGTCCTTCTGCGGATATAGATAAAGCAATCGAAATTGGAAGACGAGATAATACGATAATTACTACATTTGGCGACATGATACGTGTTCCAGCTACTAATCTATCCCTAGCCGAACTGAAAGCGGAAGGAGCTGATGTAAGAATAGTATACGGTCCGCACGATGCAATCAAAATTGCGAAAGAAAATCCTGATAAAGAAATCATCTTTTTTGCCATAGGATTTGAAACAACTGCTCCTCTAATCGGTTACGAAATCCAAAGTGGTCCTCCCACCAATTTTTCTGTAATTTGCGCGTATAAATTAATTCCTGCAGCGTTAGAGCTTTTGATAAGCCAATCTCAACTTAGAATTGATGGATTTATTTCTCCAGGACATGTTTCTACAATAATCGGGTTAGAACCCTTTAAGATATTTTCCGAGGCTTATAGAGTTCCAAATGTTATCGCTGGTTTTGAACCTAATGATGTGTTATTGGGTATCCTTATGCTCCTTCGGCAAATTAAAAGTAAAAAATTCGAAACTTTAAATGAGTATTCGAGAGTTGTGAAACCTGAAGGAAACAAAATTGCTCAAGACATTATAGCCGACGTTTTTGAATCAATATCAAGTCCTTGGAGAGGAATTGGGAGAGTTTTAGATGGAGGATTAGCTATACGCGCTAAATACGAAAAATTTGACACTGATAAGAAATTCAATATAAAAATTGAAAAATCGCAAGATATTCCTCCTGGATGTTCATGTCACTTGGTAATGGTTGGTAAACTCTATCCTAATGAGTGTAAATTGTTCGCTGAAAAATGTACTCCGCTTAATCCAGTTGGCCCATGCATGGTTTCCCAAGAAGGTACATGTTCAATATTTTATAAATATCATAGATAAATTAAACAGACCAAGGAAAAACTTTGTCATATTTCTCTTCAATCCATGAATCTGTAGCTAAAAAATTTGCTTTAAAACCACTTTCATAATTTTTTTCGTAATATGTTTTTAAATGACGTCCCATTCTTATTTTATCGTAATCAACTCTGGTAGGTCTTTGGAGTTTTAAGTTCTCTTCGTAATACTCGGTGCTTAATTCTAGGCTACACTTCCAAAATGTAGCTTTTTCTTTCATAAACATTTTTTGCTTTCCTTTATCTTCTTCTATCCACGATACAAAACACACATCATCACTACCCTTTATACAATTGTTTAAGTATTGGAGACGAGATTCAAAACCACCTTCACTAGAGGCCCAATAACCACCCCAATAACTGGTTAATACTATAATTATTCGCCCTTTTAATTCTCTCACAGTTGGCCATTGTTTTTTGTTCTTCCTAAAATCAGTATGTGAATAGAGGTAATTAGGTGATAATACATCAAGTATTACCTTATTTAATCGCTTAATTCCATATAATTCGCTTGGTTTGTTATTTTCATCGACGATAGAATCCTTTAATTCTATGAAAAGAGTTATAGGTGCATGTTCATTAGCATTTTCATCTGACCAATCCTTCAATGTCGCGAGCCAGCTCGATAGCAATAAATCTCCAGGATTTCCGTCTACATTAATAGCAGCGTCAACATGTTTGGGCAAGTGATATACTTCAAAATCGCCTACCTCTTGAATCTTATCGTCGTGGATATCATATTCTAAACCTCTAACACCGTAGTTGAGTTGTTTTCGTATTGATATATTGAAAGAGTTGTGACTTGTTTTAAAAAAAGCTTGATGATATGGAACATCCCAATTTAAATCGTCATTTGTCATTTTGCATTCAATTATGGTAATAATAAGAAATTTGTTGATTATTCTATAATTCTTATTATAATAAAATATTAATTTTATCTTTAAGGGATAATTTATTAGATTAGTTTCAAAATATAGATGGATTTTTGCATTTCTACTTGAAGCTTATAACTTATGAACTAGAAATAACAGGTATCGTTCAAGGGGTAGGATTTCGTCCTTTTTTATACAATTTGGCACGGAATCATGATTTAAAAGGAATTATTTTAAACAGAGGAAATGCGGGTGTACATCTTAAATTACAAGGTAATCGAGAGAATTTAGATAAATTTATTGTTAATATAAAGAAAAAGAAACCCAGTATATCATATATCGAAAAACTGCTCATTAAAGAATTAGAATCAAGTGAAAATTACACCGATTTAAAAATAAAAAAGAGTGAGGAAGGAAGGGGGATTAGTTTAACTCTACCTCCAGATATTGCAATTTGCGATGATTGCTTACGAGATATGCAGAATCCAGAATTAAAAAAGTATTACAATTATCCATTTATTGCTTGTGCCGTTTGCGGTCCGCGTTATACAACAGTCATTGATTTGCCTTATGATAGAGAACGGAGTACAATGGTCAATTTTCCTCTCTGCAAAAATGCAGAACCAGAATCGTGCACTACTGAATATACTGACTTTCAAAACAGACGATTTCACGCTCAAACATTTGCTTGCTCTATTTGCGGACCCAATTATCAACTTTATGATAGAAAACGAAATCTTATAGCAACGCAATCAATTGATAAAATATTAAGGATTACTAGGGAACGAATACTGGAGGGAGAAATTGCAGCAATTAAAGGAATAGGTGGGGTTCATTTAGTTTGCCTTGCTAACGATGATAAAACAATTCTAAAGTTACGTCGGAGAAAAGGTAAGCGTAAATATAAGCCATTTGCAGTAATGGTTCCTAACTTAGAAATTCTAAGAAATTCTTTGAAGATTTCAGATAAAGAGAGAGAGTTAATGGCTTCGTTTCGAAGACCTATCGTTCTACTAGAGAAAGATCTAAATTTTCGAAACTCTAACATTAGCGAATATGTAGCTCCTGGTTTGAACAATATAGGTATTATGCTTCCATATTCGGGAATTCATTATTTATTGTTCGATCATATTGGAGAACAACCTTTAGTTTATACGAGTGGAAATAAATCGAATATTCCTATGGCAATTGATAACGATATAATTTTTGATCAACTCAGTACTTTAGCAGATTTTTTCTTGCTTCATAATAGACCAATCTACCAGAGAGCCGATGATAGTGTATTACGAATTCATGACAATAAAGTAAAACTAATAAGACGTTCACGCGGCTATGTACCTGAGTATTTATTAATGCCATTCGATATTAACATTCCTGGAGCGATTTCTACGGGACCAGAATTATCGGTTACTGGTGCTATCCTCCGAAATAATCGAATCTTCCCGACGCAACACATAGGAAATGTAACTCATTTAGAAACCTATGAATTTCTAAAACAATCATTGCTCCATATGAAAAAGCTGCTCCAGATAAAAGATAATGAAATAGAATTTATCGCTTGCGACCTTCATCCAGGTTTCACAACAACTAAATTAGCTCAAGAGTTAAGAGATCAATATAACACTGAGATTTACAATGTTCAACACCATTATGCTCACATTATTAGTTTAATGGTAGAAAATAAAGTCCTTCCTAACGAAAAGATTGTTGGAATAAGCGTAGATGGAGTAGGATACGGGGATGATGGGAATATTTGGGGTGGAGAGATTATTATAAGTAGTTATAACACATACAAACGATTAGGTCAATTACAATATCAACCTATGATTGGAGGAGATCGCTGTACCAAGTTTCCTGCTCGTATGGCGGCGTCTATTATTCTAAATTCTACGAGTATAGGGGAAAGTAAAGAGATTTTTGAAAAAATTGGTTTAAAAAACGATCTAGAATATAAAGACACCGAATTAGACGCATTAATTTCTCAATTTGAAAACATTAACAAATCCTCCTTTTCTCAAAACATTCCATTAACGAGTTCTACTGGTAGAATTTTCGATACAGTATCTTATCTTTTAGGAGTGTCCAAAATTAAAACATACAGAGGCGAGCCTGCTATGAGACTAGAAGGATTTGCTTCAAAAGGTAATCCAGATAAAATTGATTTTGAAATTAAGTATTATAAAAAAAAAGGTCATTTTTTCATAAATACTTCAGAAATTATTAGAAAAGTTTTAGATCTTATTGAAAATCCTAAGAATAATAAACATGATATCGCTGCTAAGTTTCATAAGGTTTTTGCTGAA
>JBHLLM010000281.1:0-4530 GCA_048885575.1 Candidatus Hermodarchaeota archaeon | reverse complement strand
ATTACGATTTAAAAACGTTTGGAAACATACCACATTCGAAAATTTATCGAATGATGAAAGAATTAGCAGAAGAAGGGTTTTTGTTAATAAAAGACGATTTAAGCGGGGATACTGGGAGACCTAAACACCTTTATTTTCTAACCGATAAAGGTGAAAATAAATTATTAGATCTTCGTCAAAAAATTGGAAAGATTTTTGAGTTTATTAAGCATAGATTCCCGGAAAGTGGTGTAGAATTTGACCATGACAAATTTCTAAAAGAAGCGACTTTTAGCGTGTGGTCTAGTCCAGTTGAGTATATAATGCAAAGAAATATTCCCATCGAAGAAAAGTTAAATGCTCTGACTTATATGGAAAAAGATGTGAATTTGATATTGCGGAAAATAAGGAAAGAAAAAGCAAAATTACAGAAATTAAATAATCTAAAATCAGAGGGATAGAGTATCAATGAATTCATTACAAATGATTTTAAAATATTGGGCAAAATCGAAAAAGGAATTCACATTCCAATTTATTTTTCTTTTATTATCGACGATTTTTTACACATTTTCTCCTATTTTTATAGGAAGAATGATTGGAGCTTTGTTTAGTACTAATGAATTACTTATCAACTTTTTAATCGTATTAATTTTAGCATTTTTAGTGTATTTTACCAATCGGGCTGCTAGACTTAAAGGTGCAGAAGTATCTTCAAAAGCAATATATCATTTGCGAACAGATATTAGTAATGCAATATATCGCCAATCATTTTCATTTTTTGATAAGACAGAAACAGGTCAATTAATTTCAAGAGCGACAAGCGATATTGAAGAAACCCAAATGATTTTTGGTATGGGTTTAAGTTTAGGATTGCAATCAATTCTTCAATTGGGAGGTGTAATTGTAGGTTTTCTCCTTTTCAATTTCGAACTGTCGATTATTTTAATAATTGCATTTGTAGGTTCTCTAACTATATCCTATTTCATCGCGAAAAAGCTAAAGCCGATTTTCTTAGAAACACGCCAAAGTTTTGGCGAATTAACTAACACAATAAGAGAAAATATTGTTGGAGCTGAAGTTGTTAGGATGTTTAGCACCCAGAATAAAGAACGCCAAAAGTTTCACATAAATAATAAAAGATTCTACAAAGCCAGTGTTGATTCTGTAAAGTTTAACTCATTATACATGCCCCTTGTATATGTAGTAATCGGTTTCATGATAATAATCACTTTTTTCCTTGGTGGGATTTGGTTTATTGAGGGTAAAATGACATTGAATGTAATTATTACCCTGATATCATATATAGCTTCACTTGGTTTCCCCTTAATGATGTTAGGACAGATAATGTTAATATATGTGCAAGCTGATGCTGCACTTACACGCGTGAGGGAGATTCTTGATTCAGCACCAGAAATTGAAGATACTTCTGATGCAATACCAATAAATTCAGCGAAGGGTGAAATCATTTTTGAAAATGTTTCATTTGGTTATACTTCCGAACATAGAATCTTAAAGGATGTTTCTTTTAAAATCCCAGAAGGTAAGAAGTTAGCCATTCTTGGGACAACAGGTTCTGGTAAATCCACTATTATAAACTTAATCCCAAGATTTTACGAAGTTAATGAAGGTTCTATTAAGATCGATGGGGTTGATATACGAAAGTATGTTTTGAAAGATTTACGTAGAAACATTGGATTAGTTTCACAAGAGACTTATCTATTTAATAAGAGTATTGCAGATAATATAGCTTATGGCAAGGAGGATTATAAATATGAAGAGATCGTAGAGGCTGCTAAAATTGCAGAATTACACGACTTTATCATTAGTTTACCAAAAGGATACGATTCAATAGTAGGGGAAAGGGGAACAAGATTATCAGGGGGGCAGAGACAGCGTCTTTCTATCGCTCGGGCATTAATTGTAAAACCTAAAATCCTAATTTTTGATGATTCTACCAGCTCGGTTGATGTAGAAACCGAATTTAAAATTCAAGAAGCTTTAATGAGAATAATGAAAGAAACTACAACTATTATTATAACCCAACGTATATCCACGATTCGTAATGCAGATTTAATATTAATTTTAGATAAAGGTCGTGTGGTTGGATTAGGCAACCACGAAGAGTTGATAGAATCAAACGTACTGTATAAACAAATATTTGAAACTTTGTATCAAAAACAAAAATCAAAGGGAGGAGAGTATATTGAGTAATAAACACGATGAAAAAGAAGAAGAAGAAGAAAAGAAAATCATTCAACCTAGTGTTGCTATGCATCGGGGGTTTATGATGGATAGTGGTAAGTCTAAATTAGAACACTCCCGACATGAATTATGGAAATGGCTTTTTTCATATTTAGGTCGTTATAAGTGGAAATTCCTAAGTTTTTTAATTTTGTTACTAATTGGAACGCTAATAACTTCAGTAAGTCCCATTATTTCAGCAGGGATAATAGACTATGGTATTGTAGCTAAAGATGGTTTTTATATTATTAGCATGAGCACCCTCTACTTCTCGTTGCTTTTATTCATGGCGATCACTAGTTACTTAGCTATGTATGGAATGGGGAAAATATCACAAAGAATAACTTTTGAAATTAGAAATGATCTCTTTTATAAACTACAAGATATGTCTTTAAGTTATTTTGATAAACGATCTTCAGGAGATATAATGTCTATAACAACCAATGATGTGACTCAGCTAAATCAATTAGTTGGAGGTCAATTTGTATCGATCATTTCGAGTATTGTTGGTTTAGTTCTTACTATCTTTATAATGTTTTTTCTTAATGTGTATCTAGCTCTGCTCTCGCTAATTATCTTTCCGATATTCTTTTTCTTCACGAATTTATTTAGAAAAGTGGCAATGGGACTCTTCAAAGAATCAAGAAAAACAATAGGTAAAGTCACATCCTCAATTCAGGAGAATATCGCAGGAGCTAAAGTTGTTCAAGCGTACGGACAAGAAAGGAAAGCATCTACGGAATTTGACAAAGCAAACATAGCTAATTATAATGCGATGCTAAAAATAAGAAAATTTATGGCTACGATCTTTCCTTTAATTTCACTTGTTACAACAGTGCTCACTGCAGGCATTTTATTAGCTGGAGGCTTCGTAGTCTTAGGAAATGTTTCAATCTTTGGCGTTACAGTTACTGTAGGCGTTTTAAGCGCATTTATTAGTATTTTGGGTCAATTTTTTAGACCCTTTATGACTTTAATGCAAATTCAAGAAATGATCGCATCTGCTTTAGCAGCGAGTGACAGAATATATACTTTACTCGAAGAGAAAGGTGAAATTCCTGACATTGAGAATCCAAAACGACTTGAAAATGTGGTTGGTGGGATTAGATTTGATTCTGTAAATTTTGGTTATATCTTAGAAAATGGGCAAAAACTCAATTCAAAATCAAATTCACCTCAAATTGAACCTAAAGTTATGAGAAAACTGGAACAATCAGGACTTCCAGTTTTATCGGATAATCCAATGATGAAACAAATGATGAAACGAGCTATGGATTTTATGAAGTCGCTTCCGGAGCCTTATTCTTCTTATATGATGAAGAATGTAATGCTCATGCCTCAAAATATTAGACAGAAATTATTTATGAGTCTTATGGGACAAAATCCTGCTGAAGCTCCAAAAGTTATTGATACAATTTTAGCTGAATTTAATTATGCTGTACCAGATACAGAGTATGCAAACAATCATCCAAAGTTACAAACTTCTTTTAAACGAGCCGAACTAAAAACTGATCAAGAAGAATCTTCTCTTATTCCAGCTCTTCCACCTGAAGCAATCTTACAGATGGCTAAATTTCTAGAGAAGAATTTGAAAAGTAAACCTACAATTCAATCTTCAAGTAGCGGAATGGGTGAAGCTGGAGGAATGATGGGAGGAGATATGCCACAGATGTCGCCTCAATCCATGTTTAGAATGCTAGCAACAGTCAAAATCGAAAAAGAAGTGTATGATCAAATTCCCAAAATTGTTAGGGAAGCAATTGATGAAGAGAAGAGAATTATTCAGCATGAGCAATCAAAAGGTTACGTGCTAAAGAACATAGATTTAGATATTCCTCCGGGCAAAACTATGGCTATTGTAGGAGAAACGGGTGCTGGTAAAACAACTATAACCAAATTGATTTCTCGATTCTATGACGTAAAGGATGGAGAAATAACGCTTGATAACATAAATATCAGAGAGATCACTAAAAAGGATCTTCGGAACTTAATTGGTTTAGTGCCACAAGATGCGTTTTTATTTACAGGGACTATAAAAGAAAATTTACTTTATGCATTCGAAAATCCTACACCAGAAATAGAAAAGAAAATGGTAGAAGTATCTAAATTTCTCGGTTTACATAATTTCATCGAAACATTATATAAGAAGTACGATACGAAACTTAAAGAAAATGCTTCTAATATATCAATTGGACAACGTCAACTGATTGCTTTTGCTCGAGCGTTAATAACAGACCCAAAGATCTTAATACTCGACGAGGCAACATCATCCGTTGATCCATATACTGAAAGTTTGATACAAGATGCTTT
>JBHLLM010000280.1:0-4531 GCA_048885575.1 Candidatus Hermodarchaeota archaeon | reverse complement strand
TAATGAAATTAGGTCGAAATGAAGAAGCAAAGCTATTTTCAGATTTATTCCAAGGAATTTCAGGATTAATCGAAAAACGAGAAAATTTACTAAAAGTTTTAGATAAGGTAAAAGTTGAAGATAATGTAGTGAAATTATTTGAACTATATTACGATTTAATCCAAATATCAAAAAAGTTAAGAGATTTAGATGCTCAGGATATGTATCGATCAGAATTCATTGAAAGCCTTCAAAATAATAATCTCGCCTTATCAGGACTAGAGGAACATAGATTGATTATGGAGGACCAAATAAAAGTAGAAAATAATAGTGCAAAGGTTGTTGAATTGTATGAAAAATGCGAAATTATATCAGAATTTCTAATCCAATTGGGTAGAGAAGAAGAGAAAATTAATCTAGATAAATTTAGAAATAAGAGGTTCGAGTTTTTAGGAGAAAAGTAAATTTAAGCTTTATATAATTATTAAAAAATTCACCTAATTATATAATCCCATTTTTCTGACGATAATTAGATTTATTAAATTTTTCTTTCATATTTTTTACGGGTTTGCAGATTGTTATTTTTATTTTTAAGGACATACTGACAGAAAATAATGATTGAGGAGAGTTAAATGAGGAAAAATATCCTGATTACTCATTTAAGGTGCAGACATCTGTTTTTTAATATTAATAGATAGTTTTCAAAAATTTTGTAGGGTTGTATGGGTTATTTGGATTTAAAATTAATTCCCATTAAAAATAAGATTCAAATTCTTTTGATAATTGTTATTCTCACTTCCAATATATTATCAATAATGATAGTAATAAGATTATTGGTTTAGAGACAAAGAAATTCATACTTAGAATCAATAAAATCTCAATTAAGAAAAATTAAAATATGATAAATTTAATAATTCAATCTTTTTCAAATAAATAAATTTATAAAAATCTACTATCACTATTTTTACGGGTTTGTGAAAAAAAATATATCTAAAATAATAATTTAAAAGAAAAAAAGAAATTACCATACTATGAAGAAAATACCCGGAACACTATATCATTTTGGACTTAAGAGTACAAAAACGGACAAAGTAGATATTAACATTTGGTATAGAAATGAGTTAGTTTTTGAGAAAACAGGGTTATTAGATACAGAAATTTTAGATGCCGTTCAAAATTTTTTTGAAAGTAAAAACTTATTTATTCCAAATAATCGATTGACATGGATTATAAAAGAAGAATTAAAGGATTTATCTCCCGCAGATGATATTACATTTATTGAGGGATCTGTTTCAGAAATTCTTGGTGAGTATCAAAAAAAGTCCTCTGAGGATATTAAAAAAATAGTGCTGATGGGACTTTCTAATGCAGGAAAAACTTGTATTTATGAAAGAGTATTTGAAGGAAAAAAGCCTTGGGAGTTAATGCAATCGACTGCAACGAAAGGGATAAGCTATAAAAATTACGATATAGGTTCTGTATCGAAACCGATGATATGGGATTTAGGAGGGCAACAGCAATATCTTGATGAGTATCATGGACCGCTAAAGAAAAGTATTTTTCAAAGAGCCTCTGTTCTATTGTACATTGTCGATGCTTCTGATGTAGATAGATATGAAAATGCTAAGGTTGAGCTTGAATGGAGCATAAACCAAATTCTAACATTCAATCAATCTCCGTTAATAAATGTATTTCTCCATAAAATCGATTTAATAAATGATAGAAATGCTGTAATTACTTATTTAAAGGACTTTTTAACACAGAATATTTCTTATGAAATACAATTTTATTCAACTTCTGTATTTGACGAATCACTATTTACCGCATGGAGTGGAATAATCCGAGATATTTCTCCCAAATCCACCTTTATTCAATCTATATTAAAAGCATTAAAAGATCAAGAAGGTGTTAAAGAAGCGGTATTAATCGAAAAGAATAGTGGTCTCGCCGTTGGATCAACCTTAGAACCATCTGATGAAGAAATTGTAATCGGTATGGTTTCTTTGCTAATTGTTACATGTGATAAGGTAACAAAAAATATGAGATTTGCAAGCTTTAAAGAATTCAGGTTAAAAACTGAATCAAATTACCTATTAATGACTGATGTTACGGGAGATATGATGCTCGTAATAATTTTAAATTCATCAGCTTTTGATAAGGATAGGTTAAAAGAGATTGAAGATGTAGGGAAACAAGTTACCCTACAAATTAGAGAATTATGGTTAGATTAAGAGGTAGATGTTTAAAATGCCACGTGGGATGTTTTTAGTTGTACATGATGAGATTATGGGACCACAAATTAAATGTTTTTATTATACTAAACCAGTAAACTTAAGTAAAGAATTTATATCAAAATTATATATGTCTCATGCAGGATTTGAATCCTCTTCTCATATTGAAATCAAGTTTGAGAATTTTAGAAGCGTATCGTGTTTTACTGGGAATCTTGATCGTAGGAGCCAGAGAGAAGGGATTTTTGGAATAATTTTTGACCAAGAAGAGGAATTTGATAATTTAGACCCCTTTTTGCATCGAAATTTGACCAAAGTGATAGAGAATCCTAGCAATGAGATATTAGAAACGATATTTTCAAAGAGATTATTAAATTATCTTGAATTAACCACCCTATTTCATAAAGTTGAGTTAGAGGGAATTCAAGAAATAGTTATTATTACCGGAAATGAAGAATATAAATCTACTCTTCTTAAAGTAAGTGATGATGATAATGTTTCAATTTTAGAAATAGCTGAACTCTATAAAAAGATTAAAAGCAATCAAAAAATATCTCGTTATCAATATGTAAAGTTGAATGTAGATTCTGAAAACAATATATTTTTGGTTTTAAAAGGAGAAAGTGATAATAAGTCAATTGATAGGATAATTCAAACAATGAAACTGTATTTAGAAGAGTCTTTGGATTATAGCTTAGAAATATTAATTTTATTACTTCTACCATCTATCGTTAGAATTTCACCATTTATACAAAGCATTTCAAAGGAAAAGGAGAGTAAATACAAAACAGTACTACAGAGTTTACAGCAATCTAAAAATTACCAAGAAACATTTAATAAGATTGTCTCTGATTTAATAAAAGGAGATATTTATATTATACCATCTTTTTGACTTAAGATAAATGATACCAACTTATCTTGTACATCCTTAAATAACATAGTTCCCATTCCAAAATTTATTCTTTTAGAAAAAAACAAGCCTAAAATATAATAAAAACCCAAAATTTCAATCTTTTCTAAAAACCACTTCTGCCGGTTTTCCAATTCAACATACATTTTAGAAATATCTTGAATTTGCCTTTCCTTCCTGAGATGGAATTCTTTGAATAAATTTAAGTATAAACCTGATGGGACGGATGCAAAAATAACATTCATTTCATGGTCAAAAATAAGAGCTCCAAGAATTTCCCGATCATCAATAAAATTTCTAATTTTTAGGAATATATCTGAAGTAAAGTACCCATTATGAGAAAATTCGATTTTATTTGTTTCATAATTTGCTAATTGATACCTACTTATGATAAAATCTTTATCAATTAATATTTGAAAGCCATGATCACATACTAATTCTTTAGGAATGTATATCTTAGTCATCTTTTGAGAAGGGTTGAAAATATTACTAGGAATCTTTAAGGTTTTATGTATTTCGCATATCGGACATATCAATTCTACATTATTGAAGAATTCCATTTGAAAAGTTTGGTTTTTATTTATAGTTAAATCATGATTTAGTGAATTTTTAGATTCAATTAAGTTTGAATCATCTTCAACAATTTTAATTTGTGAGATTTTGTTATCATATTCATCCTTCGACGCGTCTATTTCTTTTTTAAGCCTAATATTTTCTAACCGTAAGAAACCCATTTTATCTTTCAATTCTCTATTATATTTTTCGAAGTGCATTAATTGAGTTTTTAACATAGAAGCATTGAGATCATCTGATTTTTTAGATAAATTTGTTTCAAACTCCATTATTAAATCTTCGAGATTTTCTATTTTCTCTAAGTAACTTTCTATTTCTTTATCTTTTAATTGAATTTCTAATTTTAATTTCTCAATTTCGTTTTTAAAGTTTTTTTCACTCATTGTACTTATAATATTAATTTAAATATATTAAAAATACTTAAGCAGATAATATTTTTATAATAAAAAAAAGTTTAATCCTTCTTCCAAAGTTGCTTTACTACATGAGCTGCCATTTTTGGGCGTCGATCGCGAGTAAACACGCCTTTATAGTTAATTCCTCCCATTCTAGTTATCCCTTGAGATGTTTTAAAGTCGCAGAGATTCCATACATGCTCACCTATTACATAAGGCTTACTCCGGCAGATTGCGATATATTTTTTTAGGAATTCAGCTTGAAATTCTTCACTAAACATTTCAGGTGGTTGAGAATGCCATCCTGGAATAGTATCTGCTCCAAACTCGCTTAGAAGTATGGGTTTATGATATCGTTCGTATAAGTTATCTATTTCTTCTGATAAAGATTGACAAGCTTCGTCGATTTTTCCTGGCTGTAAATACCATCCATAATATCGGTT
>JBHLLM010000279.1:0-4532 GCA_048885575.1 Candidatus Hermodarchaeota archaeon | reverse complement strand
CTTTTACTTTTACCATGGTTTACATCAATTTATGGCAGTGAAATTATCGCAAGGGGCCTTCCAGATGATCCTTATATTGCGTGGTTCCTTGGAGCTTCAATTTTTGGTGCATTGAGCGGTTCTTGTTTCTCCTTTGCGGTTTTATGGGTAGCGGGGACGATGTACTGGCCATTTTTTAAAATAAAACAACCTAAACGAGGAATTATCGTCTGGATTATTGGTAATGCAATAACTATTCTGGTTTGGTTTCTAATATTTATTCCTGCAGGCGAACGCACAGCTACGTCTGAAGCCAGCGCAGTTAAACCTATAACAGGTTTCCCCAGCTATGCCTTTTCACTCGGATGGACCCAATGGATCATATTCTTTTCTTTACTGACTCTGATGGTATTTGAATATTGGCCGTGGAGCAAATTGGGTCGAAAACAACCGTTTATAGGTATGATAGCAACAGGTGCTTGCGTAATTTTAGGTTTAGTAGTTTCGGTATTGTTTCCTTATTTTGCTCAATATGTTTTTGATCCACTCTTTGAAGCAATTGGAGGAATACCTCCTGACCCCGTAACTAGACTCAAAGGGTGGTATATGATGAGCATCACTTACGCAATATTTCTTATCTGCGCTGTTGTGTTAGTATCTTTATTCTTTGACAACTGGCCGAAAAAATTCTCTCAATGGAAGAATTTTCTATTTAGATTTCTGTTAGTTATAGTCATAGGAACTCTTACATTTCTTGGGTATTATGTATTATCGCCTTTCTTATTTGGAGATGATCCAAATTATTGGTTGATGAATCCTACTCCTTTTGTATTGTGGTTCCTTTGGATCGAGATATTATTTGCTTATGTTTGGAGAAAATGGCCTATATATCGAGCAGTCTAGGTGAAATCCAAATTGTTTAAAGCTGGAGACCATTCAGTTTCAACTGAATTTGAATGGATAGGTGATTGGGCTGGACGGCGTGCTGTTTTAACACCATACCGGGAAGCTTTATTTGATAATATGCAGAAAAAGCTATACACATTTAATGATCTCAACTTAAGAGCAAATAAACTTGCCCGTGTACTATTAAATGAGGGTATTGCTAAAGGCGATCGTGTTGCAATGTTCTCTACTAACAGACTTGAATGCATAGATTTATTTTTAGCAACAGGAAAAATTGGAGCGATATTAGTTCCATTCAATATACGACTATCTATTCCAGAACTCGAATATTTAGGTAAGAAAACATCTCCTTCTATCCTCTTCTATGAGCCAAAATTAGAAGAAAAAGCTCAAGAAATTAAGAAGATGGAATTGGTAAGAAATAGCATCGTAATGGGTAATAGATCAGTTTTAAACGATGATACAACTGAAAAAGTGACAGAAAAAGTATCTAACAGAAATGTAGAGCGACCTGTAATAAATTTTGAGGATCCACATTTAATACTATTTACAGGTGGAACTACCGGGTTACCAAAAGGAGCGGTTATCCCTCATCGATTAATTTTTTGGAATTCGGTGAATACAATACTTTCTTGGAGTTTAACACCTGATGACATCCAACCTTTGTTATTTCCATTATTCCACACTGGAGGGTGGAATGTTTTGCTTGTCCCATTTTATCATCTTGGAGCGAAAACTATTTTAATGGGAGATTTCGATCCTGAAGAGACAATTAAAGTGATCGAGCGCGAAAAAGCAACCATCGTAATAGGAGTCCCCACCATGTTTCACGCTATGGCGAATTTACCATTGTTTAAAGAAACGAATTTTGTATCTGTTAAGATTTTTATTTCTGGAGGTGCTCCTTGCCCTGTTACAATCATGGAACAGTACTGGGCAAAAAACAAACCGTTTAAAATGGGATACGGATTAACTGAGGTAGGACCTAATAATTTTTACTTACCTGAACAAGAAATCCAAAAAAGACCGACATCTGTAGGATTACCTGTAATCCATTGCGATACGAAGATTATTGATACTAAAACAGATCGAGTTGTAAACAGAGGAGATGTGGGGGAATTATTATTGAAAGGGCCACACATTTTTTCAGGATATTGGCTCGAACCAGAAGAAACGAGAAAGACTATCGAGCAAGATGGATGGGTTCATACTGGAGATTTAGTTATGCAGGATGAGGATGGGTTTTATTACATAGTAGGTCGCAGGAAAGAAATGTATATTAGTGGAGGAGAAAACATCTATCCTGTCGAAATAGAAGAGATTCTCTTCAAACATCCTTTAATTGATTTAGCTGCCGTTATAGGCGTTCCTGACGAAAAATGGGGTGAAGTAGGTAAAGCTTTCGTGACTCTAAAACCAGGTAAAACTCTTAAACCAGAAGAGATTCAAGAGTATCTAACAACTAAACTCGCAAAATATAAAATTCCTAAATATTATGAAATAAGAGAAGCATTACCCTTGAGTGCAACGGGCAAAATATTAAAAAGAGAACTAGAAAAGATGTGATAATGAATAAATTTCGTCCAGTTGGTTTAGAAGCTTGGGGAGTTTACCTTCCCAAAGAACGACATTCTAGCGAATTTATTGCTCAGGAAACAGGTATTCCAAAAGAAGTACTTGAAGAGAAATTTGGATTAAAAGGCAAAACTGTTCCCGGTCCTGACGATCACACTGTTGCAATGGGAGCAAAGGCTAGTTTTCAAGCTCTTGAACGAGCTAAATTAACAGCAGACAATCTAGACCTCATTATATGGGCTGGTGAAGTGTATGCGGAAAGACCTATGATGACCTATGGGATAAAACTACAACAACTCCTAGGAAATCCTACTAATGTTTGGGCATTTGATATAAATCAAAGGTGTGGCACTTTTTTAGTTGGTATGCTCTTAGCAAAAAGTTTAATCCAAACAGATTCGAGCATTGATAGGGTTCTAGTTGCTAGTGGATATCGAAATGCTGATTTGATTAATTATAAGAATTTAAAATCACGATTTATGCTTAGTCTAGCTGCGAGCGGAGTCGCAGCTATCATTAAAGCAGATACTAAAGAAAATGAAATATTAGGAATCTCGACAATTTCGGATGGTCGTTTTGCTGATGATGTATATGTGCCTGCTGGGGGAACTATACAACCAATTTCTATCGAAGCTATTGAAAACAATCAGATATATCTAGATGTTCCCGATCCTGAAGGACTTAAAAAAAGGCTTGATAAATTCTCAATGGATTCTTTTGTCAAAGTTATTGATCAAGCTTTAAAATTATCAGGGTACAGCAGAGCAGATATAGATTATTTAGCTCTTTTACATATGAAAAGAAGTGCTTTTGAGTATGTTGCTAAAGCAGTAGGAGTGGATCCATATAAACAATCAACTTATTTGGAAGATATTGGGCATAATGGTCAAAATGATGGAATTATATCGTTAGAACATGGACTAAACAGTGGAAAAATTAAAAACGGTGATGTTGTTGTCCTCACAGCAGCAGGAATCGGTTGGGCTTGGAATGCTGGTGTTATAAAATGGGGCATTAACGAATAATTCTCTATTTTTTCATTTATTCCAAAATAAAGTCACAAGATCATTAAATTCATTTGGATGATCGAGAATAATTAAGTGACCTGCATCTGGAATGATTTTCAATTCAGAATTAGGCAACCACTCGTGAATCATCTCGCTTGCCCATACTGGAGTAGTAATGTCCTTTTTTCCTACTGGAATTAACACTGGAATAGTTAAAGATTTCAAATTTTCACAGATATTAAATCCTGCTGAAGCTGCTGTTGCTTGTAGGCAATCCTTTTTTGTCATGTGATCGGTAACTAATTTAGCAACAAATTCTGCCTTCTCATCGTCATAAGGAACCATCCCTCTAACACTAATCCCTATAGCAAATTTTTCCAATTTACTGCTATTGATCCTTCCTAGAACATCTGTGATTGCTTCTTGGCTAATAAAACAGAAGCTATCTGCTATAACCATTTTTTTTACATGGGAAAGATTTTCGATACCATAAACTAACGCAACCATACCTCCTAATGAATGACCTACCAAGTAAAGTTCACTGGTCCAATTAAGGTGATTTAATAAACCAAACATATCATCTACATAATTGCGAATTGTAAATCGTTTTTTTGGTTTAGTGGATCTTCCGTGACCTCGAAGGTCAAACCTCAAAATGTGAAAATCGGATTCAAAAGTAGGAAGTTGAAATTTCCAACAATCACTATTTAAGAAAAGGCCGTGTAGTAAGACCATTTTAGGTCCATTCTCATTACCACTAATCTGATAGTATATATCTATATTTTTTTCTGGAGAATAGTATTCCATATACTTTGATACTATCCATTAGTTTAATAAATTTACCAAATTTTGTTTCTACCTTTTTATTTAAGTAATATTTATATAGCTAATTGGCAAATTATAGATTAATTACCAATCTAAATATAAAAATAAAAATTTAGGGTTCATTATGAAAAAAACAAAGATAATAATATTAATTCTAATTGCGTTTTCAATTGCATTTTCGTTTATACCGACAGTAACTCCCCAAATTGGCACATACACATTCCACGGAGCTTCTGGAAA
>JBHLLM010000278.1:0-4566 GCA_048885575.1 Candidatus Hermodarchaeota archaeon | reverse complement strand
AACTATAAAGATCATTTTATCAATAGCTTAGATCTTTACCAATCCATTAAATTAGAAGCTGATACTTCCAAAAGTAACCCTAAAAAAGCGAATAATCAGAGTAAGATAAGCAGTTTCGAAGAAAGATTTGATAAGAAAAATAAAATGACTTTAGAAGAAATTTACGAAGAATTTTGGGAATTTATCGATGATAATAATGAAATTTTTCGGAGATTTATTATCAAAGATAACAAAAGGAGAACTAAATTTAAAATGAGAGCTTTAGCTCTACAATCTAATAATAAATGAAAAAATTTTTTCTTATATTCTTTAAAAAAAAAAGGTTATATTCTAAGAAATTGCTTATAACTTGAATTATTTAAACCTATGAAGGATTCAACAATATAATTATAAGTTAAAAAGTTCTAATTCATGAAATCGCTTAATAAAAAATTTAAAATTAAGCAATTAATTTTGGAAAGTATAAAGAATAATTAATCTTAATTCAATAAATATTAAAAAAGAAGACAATAAGGTATTAAAATATGAGCTATAAATTACCAGATGATAAAGATTTAGAAGCAATGATTGGTATTGTAGGCAAGGATTACGCTACCAATAACAAGGCAATTACAGCGTCATATCTTTCTAAATCTGTAATGGGATTAGAATCTCAAATTCCTGATATCGTCGTGCGTCCTAAATACGTTGAAGAGATTCGTAAAATACTACTTTACTGCTCTGAAGAAAAAATTGCAGTCTCGCCGATTTCAGCCGGATTATCTGGCGGTTTTGCGTGTCCAACTATTAAACCTGCCGGAGTTATGCTTGATTTAGGTAGAATGAATAGAATTATCGAAGTCGATACAGAGAATCGATATGCTGTAGTCGAACCGGGAGTCACGATTGGAGAACTATGGGCTTATATGCATAAAAATTATCCAGAGTGGGCACCTCCTGTACCAGACGGTGCTCCACCAGCTTCTACCGTAATGGGTGATGCTATTGACAGAGGCTTTTCCCTTTATACTAGCTCTGTTGGTCCACAAGGTGATAACTTTATGTGCGGTGAGATAGTGTTTCCCAATGGAGATATTGTGCGAACAGGTTCGTGGGCATTGCCCTTTGCGAAACCATTCTATAAATATGGACTAGGACCAGATATTTGGTCCTTTTTAATGGGTTCACAAGGAGCTCTAGGCGTAATGACCAAAGTTGCAGTTAAAATATATCCTCATCCAAAATTTAAGACTGTAATTGTGTGGGGTATGTCCAATCCTGAGGATATGCAAAACCTAACGCTTGAAATTGGAAAGCAAGAATTCGGAATTGCACACAACACCGTTATGGTTCAAGGGGGGAATTATCCTTTAGTAATGGCACGTTGGCCAAAAGATAAAGTTCCTCATGATTATGAATTCTATGAAGAGTTAGGAATTAGTAAATGGTGGATGAATTGGGAATGCTGGGCACAAACTCAAGAAGAGTTAGATTATGTAATTAATAGAATCAATAAAATGGCTGAAGATTTCAAGAAAAATAGAGCTAAAGACCCTGATAGTATTAAACCTCAGGAACTACATCCCAAACAAATCGCGAGTAGATTGAAGAAACCTAATAAAATTGCGGTCCCTTATTCATTTTGGGAGGCTGGATTTTTATTTATTACCTTCTATACCCCCTGGAATGAATGCGCCCATTTTGCGAAAATGTATACGGCTGCGATGAAGAAATACGGTTTTCCAGAAGTTATGTGGATTGCTAGTATTGAGCGTTGTAGGCAAGCAATTTGCATGCCAATTATTTGTTTCGATAGTACAAAACAATCAGATTTTGAAAGAGTTCAAGAGATGAATAGAGAAACAACGGAGTACGCACTTAAGCAAGGGTGGTTGAATTATCGTCCAGATCCATACATCCACGCTCCTCTCACTTATTCTCAAGCAGGAATGTATTGGAAATATTTGAGAACGATGAAAAAGATTTTTGATCCTAATATGATAATGCATCCTGGGAGGCTTGCTCTTCCATAACTGAGTAAGGAGGTAAAAAAAATGGCAAAAACTGGAATGGAAAGATTAAAAGAATTGGAGAAGGAAATATATAAGTGTATCCACTGTAAAGCGTGTAGGTTTGCTTATTCGGGAGAGCCTAGTCGAGAAGGAATAGGGGAGTTCACTGGTAAACAGGGAACAGTCCTTTATGAAGGTATGGTCGACGCTTGTCCCGCAGGGATCGAATATGGTTGGGAAGCTTTCTGGAATGCAGGAAAAATGTGGATTGCGCGTTCAATTTTAAGCGGAGATTTGGAATTTTCAGAAGAACTAAGAGATGTCATTATGCCTTGTATTACTTGTGGGCAATGTTCAGCACAATGTGAGAATAAGATACCAACAGTGGATATCATAGAGGCATTGAGAGCAGCTTGTGTGGAAGCAGGAATTCCTATGATCGAAAAACACGATCTAGTAAAGCGATTAGTTAAGGAATTAGGTAATCCTTATGGTGGGAAAGCTGATGAAAGGTTTAAATGGGCAAAAGAAGCTGGTTTAGAAAAATACATTGACAATAAAAATGCTAAAGTAGGCTATTTTGTTGGATGTACTGCTAGTTATCGTCAAACTAATATCGCAGTTGCGACTTGTAAAATATTTGAACAATTAGGTATTGATTTTACACTTGTTGGAGATGAACGATGCTGTGGAAGTCCTTTCTTCAGAGTTGGGGCAATAGATACAGCTCAAGAATTAATGAATGCAAACCTTGAAGCTTTCAAAGACTTAGATATAGTTTTTTTCTCATGTGCAGGATGCTATAAAACGATTACAAATGACTATCCCAAGTGGATGACAGACCCAAACATGCCTTTTAAAACTATGCATGCTTTTGAGTTGGTTTCTAGATTGATTTCTCTCCCAAATGAGAAGATTGCGTTAGAAACAAGCATTAAAGAATTGAAATCCAAATCTGATGCTCGCTCAAAAAAGGAATTAGAGCGATTGGAAAAACAATATGAGATCATTAAAGATATTAAAGGAGAAATTAAATTCAAGCCAAACAAAGAATTGAAAGGAAAGGTTGTTACATATCACGATCCTTGTCACCTTGGCAGGCATATGGCTTTAGAGATGGAACAAGAAAGGATTGAGAAGTCTAAAAACCTTATGCTTGATATGCGTAAGATCGATAAAATGATAGAAGATTGGTATGAAGTACCTCGTATTGTTTTAAGGCAGCTAGAGAAAGATGTTGGTATTAAATTTCAAGAGATGTATCGCATAAAACTTAATAGTTTCTGCTGTGGAGCTGGAGGTGGAGTTCGAGCAGGATACCCTGAATTTTCATTACGGACATCAAGTTTGCGTTTAGATGAAGCAAACGCAGTAGGAGCAGATATTGTCACAACAGAGTGTCCCTTCTGTTGGAGGAATTTGTACGATTCAAACGATTTATACAACCATGGCCTAAAGGTTTATGGGTTACTCGAAATGATAGATTCATTTAAATTATTAGACGTAAAGGAAAATCCTACTTTGGAAGGCATTTTAAAGTTAAAATAACTATCTTTTTAATTTTCATTTTTATTTTTTTTATTCTTAAACCATTTTTAAAACTTCTTCATGATGTTTCAGTTTCTTATCATAGTTCTTTAATTAACTTCTGAAATTTTCTTAATCTTTCATAGCAAGAAAATATTCCCTAATTTTTTATAGCGGATACCGTTTAAAACATTTGGAAATAATTCTATTGTATAAATGACAGACAATTCTTTATAAGTTATAAGTCGTATGTTAATAAGATTGGGTGAATCTATTTAATTTAGATGAATATAATAATAAATTTAATTTTCTTTAATAAAGGAAATAGAAAAAATTAAATAAATTAAAATTATGAGTGATTAGATGGCAAAATATGACTTTAAATATGTAATTATAGGAGGGGGTATGAGTGCTGATGCTGCAGCCCATAAGATTCGTGAAGTTGATGCAGAAGGATCTATTTGCTTAATTAGTAATGAGGAATACCCTCCATATGCTCGTCCTCCGCTTTCTAAATCACTGTGGAAAGGAGAGGAAGAACTTGATGATATTGATTTAGAAACTGAATCTGCTAATCTTGAGATGCATCTCGCTTGTTCAGTAGTTAGAATTGATACTAGTAATAAGAAAGTAATAGATGATAAAGGCGATGAATATGGTTATACAAAATTATTAATTGCTACGGGAGGAATTCCGAAAAAAATACCTAAAACAGAAGGAGAAGAAATAATCTATTATAGAACTAAAGAAGATTTTATGAAATTAAAAAGAAAGGTTGATGAAAACACAAGATTTGGAGTTATAGGGGGCGGATTCATTGGATCGGAGATAGCAGCAGCTATAAAGACTTATAAACCAGAGGCAGAGGTTACAATGATATTTCCAGAAACAGGGATTTGTGCTTTAATTTTTCCAAAAGAATTGAGTAGCTCCATTACTGATTATTATCGAGAAAAAGGGATTGAAGTTCTAAATGGTGATTTAGTTGAGAGTATTAAAAAAAATAATAATGAATATGTTGTAGAAACGAAAAATAGAGAGAAACTTG